>JAICJK010000330.1 GCA_025928415.1 Solirubrobacteraceae bacterium
GCGCCGCCGCGCGGCTGCGGGATCAGATGGCGGCGGCGAGCGCCGCGCCGGCCGAGCCGGCCCAGGCGCCGGCTGAGCCGGCGGCGGCTGAGGAGGAGTCGTCGCCCGCGGTGGGCGAGGAGGCGCCGGCCGGGGTGGAGGAGGAGGCGCCGGCCGCGGTGGAGGACGAGGCGCCGGCCGCGGTGGAGGACGAGGCGCCGGCCGCGGTGGAGGACGAGGCGTCGGCCGCGGTCGAGGAGCAGGCGCCGGCTGTGGTGGAGGAGGAGGCGCCCGCGCTCGATCTCGACACGCTCTTCCCCGCCGGCCCGGAGGAGCCGGACGGCGCCGCGGGCGACCAGCAGGCGGCCGCGCCCGAGCCGGCGCCCCCGGACGCCGAGCCGTTCGAGCTTCCCGTCCGCCGGTCGCAGGGCCGGGCCCGTCCGGTGGCCTGGCTCGGCGCGGCCCTCGGCCGCCTCGGCGCCACCGAGCCCGAGCGCGCCGCGCGCGTGCTCTTCGCGGGCCTCGCGATGCAGTCAGGGCGCGTGAGCCGCCCGTTCGCCTACGACCTGCATCTCGAGGGCTACGAGGCGCGGCGCGTCCGCGTCGCGCCCGGCGGCGCCTTCGAGGTGCTCGCCGTCCCCGACGCCCCCGAGCCCCCGGCGTTCGGGCTCGAGGGCGGCTTCGACGCCCTCGTGCCGCTCGTCGCCGGCGGCGTTCCGCGCCGCCGCACGCGGACCCTCCCCGGCGCCCGCGTCACCGGCCGCCGGCGTCACCTGCGGCGGCTCCTGCAGGCCCTGCGCGAGCCCGCCGGCCTGGACGACCTTGCGGCGGCCGGCCCGCGGCTGGAGCCCGTCGACCTGCTCGCCCTCGCCGCCGCCGCCATCCCGCCCGCCGCCGCCGCGTCCCACGCCTTCACGGTGGGCTTCGACGCGGGCCCCAGCCGGCTGCCCGCGCATCTGCGGCTGGCCGGAGGAGGGCCGGCCACCGCCGGTCCCGGGATCCCGCCGGACGCGCGGGCGACCGTGCGCGTCGCGCCCGACGCGCTGGCCTCGTTCCTGGCCGGCAGCCGCGCCGCGACGGGCGCCGGCGACCCCGAGGCCGTCGCGGTCCTGCTAGCGCTGCTCGACGCCGCCCAGGGCCTCTCCTGACCCCGGCCGCCGAACCCCGCAACGTGCGGGCCGGACGTCCCGCCGCCCGCCAGGTGCGTCCGCGACGCCACCTATCCTGCACGGCGTCGTGACCCACCCGGCCTGCGCACACCTGCACGTCCACTCGGAGTACTCGCTGCTCGACGGCGCGTGCAAGATCGACGCGCTGGCCGAGCGCGCCGCGGCCTTCGGCCAGCCCGCGCTGGGGCTCACCGACCACGGCGTCATGAACGGCGCCGTCGAGCACTACAAGGCCTGCCGCAAGGCCGGGGTCAAGCCGATCCTCGGCTGCGAGATCTACTTCGTCGACGACCACGCGGACCGCCCGCAGCCCGGCGAGGGCCGCAAGGTCGAGCGCAACCACCTGACCCTGCTGGCCGCCTCGCACACCGGCTACCAGAACCTCGTCAAGCTCTCCAGCGCCGGCTATCTCGAGGGCCTGCACCGCGGCAGGCCGTCCGTCGACCTCGCCCAGCTCGCCGCGCACAGCGAGGGCATCATCGCGCTCACCGGCTGCCTGGCCGGCCGCTTCGCGAGCCGCCTGGTCGACGGCCGCGACGCCGAGGCGCGCGCGCACGCCGACGAGCTCATCCAGGTCTTCGGCCCCGAGGACGTCTACTTCGAGGTCCAGAAGAACGGCATCGCCGACCAGGACAAGGCCAACGAGGGGATCGTCCGGATCGCGCGGGAGGTGGGGCGGCCGCTCGTGGGCACGGGCGACGTGCACTACCTGCGCAAGGAGGACTACCACCACCACACGGCGCTGCTGTGCGTGCAGACCAAGTCCACGCTCGCCGCGCCGAAGATGACCTTCGACACCAACGAGTTCTTCCTCAAGACGAACGAGGAGATGGCGCGCGACTTCGCCGAGTGGCCCGAGGCGCTCGCCTCGACCCTCGAGATCGCCGAGCGCTGCGACGTCGAGATCCCCCTCGGCGGCCAGCTCATCCCGCGCTTCCTGCCCGAGGGCGAGGACGAGCGCGCCTACCTGCGCGCGAAGGTCGAGGAGGGCCTGCGCGCCCGCTACGGGGACCCCGTGCCCGGCGAGGCGATCGCCCGGGCGGACATGGAGCTCGGGGTCATCGACCGGATGGGCTTCAACGCGTACTTCCTGATCGTCTGGGACTTCGTCAAGTGGGCCAAGGACAACGGCGTGGCCGTCGGGCCGGGCCGCGGCAGCGCGGCGGGCTCGATCGTCGCCTACTGCCTGGCGATCACCGACGTCGACCCGCTCGAGCACGACCTGCTCTTCGAGCGCTTCCTGAACCCCGAGCGCGTGTCGATGCCGGACATCGACATCGACTTCTCGGTCCGCGGCCGCGAGCGCGTGATGCGCTACGTGGTGGAGAAGTACGGCCGCGAGTCGGTCGCCCAGATCATCACGTTCGGCAAGATGTTCCCGCGCGCCGCCACGCGCGACGCGGCGCGCGTGCTCGACCACCCGCACGCCGTCGGAGACAAGCTGGCCAAGCTCGTGCCCGACCCCGAGCAGGGCCGCGCCCCGAGCTTCGCGAAGTGCCTGGAGCCCGGCACCGAGCTGCGCGCCGCCTACGACTCCGATCCCACGGCCAAGCAGATCATCGACGTCGCCCAGGGCCTGGAGGGCATCGTCCGCAACTCCTCCATCCACGCGGCGGCGGTGGTCATCGCGGGCATGCCGCTCACCGACGTCGTGCCGCTCCAGCTCGCCGACGCCGGCGCGAACGGGCCGGGCGGGGAGAAGGAGTACAAGCTCGTCACGCAGTACTCGATGAAGCCCGTCGAGGAGCTCGGGCTGCTGAAGATGGACTTCCTGGGCCTGCGCAACCTCGACGTGATCGAGGACGCCCTGGACATCATCGAGCGCTCCACCGGCGAGCGGCCGGACATGGCGACGCTCCCGATGGACGACGCCAGGACCTACGAGATGCTCGCCCGGGGCGACTCGGTCGGCGTGTTCCAGTTCGAGTCCGAGGGCATGCAGAACGCCCTGCGCCAGGTCAAGCCGACGGACTTCGACGACCTCATCGCCCTCAACGCGCTCTACCGCCCGGGCGCGCTGGATCAGATCCCGACCTACGCGCGCGGCAAGCGCAACCCGGAGTCGGTGTCGGTCCCCGACGAGCGCCTGGCGCACGTGATCGGCTCGACCTACGGCGTGATCCTCTACCAGGAGCAGGCGATGCTGATCTCCAAGGAGCTGGCGGGCTTCTCGGGGGCCAAGGCCGACGACCTGCGCAAGGCGATCGGCAAGAAGAACCGCGAGGCGATGGCCAAGCTCGAGCCCGAGTTCCGCGCCGGCTGCGCGGCCTCCGGGACGGCCCGCGAGGTCGTCGACTGGCTGTGGGAGACCAACGAGAAGTCCGCCGACTACTCGTTCAACAAGTCCCATGCCGCCTGCTACGGGCTGATCTCCTACCGGACGGCGTGGCTGAAGGCCAACTACTGCGCGGAGTACATGGCCGCGCTGATCTCGTCGGTCATGGCGACCAAGGACAAGGTGCCGTTCTTCGCCGCGCGGTGCGAGGAGATGGGCATCGAGATCCTCCCGCCCGACGTGAACCTCTCCGACCACGAGTTCATCGTCGTCGACGGCAACATCCGCTTCGGCCTGGACGCCGTCAAGGGCGTCGGCTACGCCGCGGTCGAGGCGATCAAGGCCGCCCGCGCCGACGGCCCGTTCGCGTCGCTGTGGGACTTCTGCGCGCGGGTGGACCCGCGGGCGGTCAACAAGAAGGCGATCGACGCGCTCATCAAGTGCGGGGCGTTCTCC
>JAICJK010000066.1 GCA_025928415.1 Solirubrobacteraceae bacterium
CACGCGCGCTGGCCGGCGTCAACCGCTACCCGGACCCGTCCAACGCGCGCCTGCGCGCCGCGCTGAGCGACCGCTTCGGCGTCCCCGCCGCGCGGATCGCGATCGGCAACGGCTCGTGCGACATCCTGCTCGCCGCCGGGGACGCGCTGCTCGAGCCCGGGGCCGAGCTCGTCTACGCCTGGCCGTCGTTCAGCGTCTACCCGCACCTCGAGGCCGCCACCGGCGCGCGCGGCATCCGCGTGCCGCTCAACGCGGCCCACGAGCACGACCTCGACGCGATGGCCGCGGAGCTGACCGCCGCCACGCGGCTGGTCATCGTCTGCAACCCGAACAACCCGACGTCGACCGCGCTGCGCCTGGCCGACGTCGCCGCGTTCGTCGAGCGCGTGCCGCGCCACGTCTGCGTGATCCTCGACGAGGCGTACTGCGAGTTCAACGTCCTCGACGACCCCGACGCGTCGCTCGACCTCCTGGCCCGCCACCCGAACCTCGTGCTGCTGCGGACCTTCTCGAAGGTCTACGGGCTCTGCGGCCTGCGCGTCGGCTACGCGCTGTGCGGCTCGGAGGAGTTCCCCACCGCCGTGGCCCAGGTCCGCCAGCCGTTCTTCTGCAACGCCGCCGCGCAGGCCGCGGCGGTCGAGGCGCTGCGCCACCAGGACGAGGTGACCGCGCGCGTGGAGCGCACGATCGTCGCCCGGATGGACGTCGAGGCCGGCCTGCAGGACCTCGGGATCCAGCCCGCCGCCTCGCAGGCCAACTTCGCCTGGTTCGACCTGCCCGACGACGTCGAGGAGGCGGCGATCGTCGCCGGCCTGGCCGACCGCGGGATCCTCGTCCGCGCCGGCGCCGCCCTGGGCCGCGCGGGCGCGCTGCGCGTCACCTACGGCACCCCCCAGCAGAACGACCGCTTCCTGGCGGCGCTGGGCGAGCTGCTGGCGTAGGACCTGGCCCGGCGCCAGGGCTCAGCGCGCGCGATGTCCAAGTGCCCCCGCGCCGGCCACAGGACAGGCGGCGGAGCCGGATCGCCGCAGGGCAAGGCTAGAGCTGCAGGTGGAGCCTCAGCGCCCGGTCGAGGTCCTCCATGACCGAGGCCGGCACGCGCCCAAGGGCCCGCCCGACCCGCTCCACGGCGACGGATCGGACCTGCTCGGCCTGCGCCTTGGAGTCGACGCGCAGGTCCGTGACCGCCGCCGGGAGCAGGACCTGGAACGGGAACACCCGGGTGACGTTGCTGGTGACGGGGACCACCGTCATCACGCCGCGCCCGAGCCGGGCCGCCACGGCGTTGGCGCGATCGTTGCTGACGATGACCGCGGGCCGGCGCTTGCCTGCCTCACTGCCGCGCGCCGGATCGAGGTCGATCAGCCGGATCTCACCCCGCTGCATCGTCGAGCCCGTCGCCCACCGCGGGCTCCCATGCGGCCCGCTCTCCCGAGGACTCCCAGTCCTCCCAGGCGGCCTCGTAGTCATGCTCGAGCTCGACGTGGCGCAGAAGCCGGATCGCCTGCTGGACCGCCGCCGACCGGGAACGCAGGCCCGCGCTGCGCGCGTACGCATCGAGCACGGCGACGTCCTGCTCCGAGAGGCTGACACTGAGCTTCACACCCACGATGCTACTCAAGTAGCAGCCGGTTGCTACTACCCGCGAAACGCCACCGCCCGGACGAAGACGGCTCTGCCGGATTCGTCTCTATGAAGGAGGTGGGGTTGTCAATGGTGTTGGTCGGGCCGTGGCTGTTGGGGGCCTCTGGGGGGTGGTGGGTGTCGAGCGGTGCTCATGTCTCTATCGCCCCGTCGGTGTGCGGGGATGTGGCGAAATTGGAGTGGCTCGTCCGGCGGTGCATGTCCTAAATGAGCCGTCAGGCGGCTAGACGAATCGGGGTACCTGCCGGAGCGAAGGGTTGGTTGTTGGTGAGCATGTGCCAGATCGCCTCGGTCAGGCGGCGAGCGAGGTCGATCTGGGCGACCTTGGGTCCGCGTTGGCGGCCCAGGCGGCGCTTGGTGTTCTGGTAGCGCTCGGCGTAGTGGGGGTGCTTGCAGGCGTTCAATGCGGCCTCGAATAGCGCCCAGCGCAGATAGTGGGGCCCGTGCTTGGAGATCGGTCCGCGGGCGTCGACGCCGCCGGATTGCCGGACGCGTGGGCACAGGCCGGTGTAGCCGCAGAGCTTGGCCGGCGAAGCGAAGCGCGAGATGTCGCCGATCTCCGAGGCGATGGTGTAGGCGTTGATCCAGCCGACGCCCGGCGCGGTCACGAGCAGCGGGATATAGCGGTGGTCGGCGCCCTGGCGCTTGAGCTGCACGGTCAGCCGGGCGATCTGCAGGTCGAGGTCGTCGATGAGCTGCAGGCTGATGTCGACGTTGCGCCGCCACGGATCGGCGATCGCGAGGCGGTCGAGCAACTCGCGGCCGGCATGGCCGAACAGATCTGAGACCGGGCACGGATGGCCGAAGGCGACCAGCGTGGCGTGGATGCGGTTCTTCAGCGTCGTGCGGTGACGAACGAGGTGTAGCCGGAAGCGCGCGAGCTCGCGCTCGCGCCGGATCGACGGGTCGGGCAGCCAGATCTCGGGCACAAGGTCGCGCGCCGACAACGTGGCCAGCACGCGGGCGTCGATCTTGTCGGTCTTGCAGGCCAGCGGGGCCAGGCCCTTGACCTTGGTGGCGTCGGCGATCAGCACGTCCCAGCCGTGCTGTTCGAGTTGGTCGTGGACGAAGCGCGCGCCGTTCATCGACTCGATCACCCCGCGCACCGCCGGCCCCCACATCGCGGCGCGGGCCCCGAGACCCCGCAGGCCATCGGCGTCCGGCGGCGACGCCCACTCGTCGACGATCTCCCCCTCGCCCGACAACAGGCACACGTCGACCTTGCGGCGACTCAGATCCAGCCCAGCATGCAACATGAGTACGGGCCTCCTTGGACTCGTTTCTCGGTGACACGCGGAGCGTCCCACCGAGGAGGCCCTCCTTCATCGCAGTCCCAAGCACATGAGGCCCTGGCCGAATGTGCCCTAGAGGTTGATCGCCGCCGCGGCGCCGACGGCGACCGCGATCGCCGCGTACCCCTGGTAGCCCGAGACGAGCAGGATCGCCGCGGTGAGCACGCACGCCGCGACGGTGGCCAGCCAGGCGATCCGGTGCAGGGGCATCGGCGCGTAGTGTCGTGCATCCGGATGACGCCGCTCGCCCCGCCGCTCGCGCTCGCGTACCTCGCCACCCTGTCGAGCGAGCTCGTGGCCGCCGCGATCCTGGGCCCCGGCGGCGAGACCCTCGCCGGTGACGCCGGCCTGGGCGAGCAGGCGGCCGCCGCGCTGCGCGGCGTGCCGGAGGGCGAGGTCGTGCGGCTGCCCGGGGCAGCGCCGCGCGGGTACGCCGTGCGGTCCGCCGGCCACGGCGCCGCGGCCGCCGTCGGCGCCCGCGCGCTCGGCGCCGTGGTCGAGCACGACCTGCTCGCGGTGCTCGCCGAGCTCGAGGCCGCCCGAGCCTGACCCGCGGGCCGCCGCCTTGGTAGCGTCGCGCTCCTGAGGCTCACGGCAAGGAGAGGACGCCAGTGACGAAGTCCGAGTTCGTCGACCACGTCGCCAACCGGACCGGCCTTGCCCGCAAGGACGCCGGGCAGGCCGTGGACGCGGCGCTGGGGGTGATCGAGGATGCCCTCGCCCAAGGCGGGGAGGTGGTCCTGACCGGCTTCGGCAAGTTCCACGTCGCCGAGCGGGGCGCGCGCCACGGCGTCAACCCGCGCACGGGCGAGGCCATCGAGATCGGGGCGACCCGGATCCCGCGCTTCACCTCCGGCTCGGCGCTCAAGAAGGCCGTGCGCCGGTAGTGGGCGGCGCGGGGGCCGGCGGCGCCGCGTTCGGCGACCGCCTCGCCGAGCGGGTCCTGGCCCGCGAGAGCCAGGTCGTCCTGGGCCTCGACCCCGATCCGGCCCGCCTGTGGCCGCTCGCCGCCGACGCCGCCTCTCCCGAGATCGCCACCGACCTCGACCGGGCCGCGGCCGCGGTGCTCGCCCACTGCCGTGCCGTGCTCGACGCGGTCGCGCCGGCCGTGGTGGCCGTCAAGCCGCAGCTCGCGTGCTTCGAGCGCCTCGGCGCGGCGGGCCGCGCCGCCCTGGGGCTCGTGTGCGAGCACGCGCGCGCCGCGGGCCTGCTCGTGCTCGCCGACGCCAAGCGCGGGGACATCGACGTGAGCGCGACGGCCTACGCCCAGGCGTTGCTCGGCAGCACCCCGAGCCCGTTCGGCGAGCTGCCGGGCCTGCGCGCGGACGCCCTGACCGTCTCCGCCTACATGGGCGCGGACACCGTGGAGTCCTTCCGCGCGGTCGCCGCCCCGGCCGGCGCCGGGCTGTTCGCGCTGGTGCGGACCTCCAACCCCGGCGCCGCCGACCTCGAGGACCTCGAGCTCGCCGGCGGCGGGCGGGTGTGGGAGGCCGTGGCGCGCCTGGTGGCCCGGCTCGGGCGCCCCGGTCCCGCCTCGGGGCTGTCGGACGTCGGCGCGGTCGTCGGCGCGACCGCCCCGCAGCATCTCGCCCGCGCCCGCGAGCTCATGCCGCACGCGCCCTTCCTCCTGCCCGGGATCGGCGCGCAGGGCGGCCGCGTCGAGGACGTCGCGCCGGCCTTCGCCCCCGGGCGCGCGGCCGCGCTCGTCACGGCGTCGCGCAGCAACGTGCACGCCCACGAGGCGTCCGGCGCGCCGGACGACCCCGCGAGCGCGGCGCGCGCGGAGGCCGAGCGCCTGCGCGCCCAGGCGTGGGCGCTGCCCACGGGGTAGTGTCGCGAGTCGTAAGTTCGGTCGAGAAGAGGACCCGCCCGCCCAGGCTGGCCGTGCGATGGTCTTCGGCGGCGGCCTTCCTCGTACTGGCGTACTCGGGTGGCCGCCGCCGGAGGGCAGGCGCGGTCAGGCGCCCGGAGACTGCCAGCGAACTTCTGACTCGGGACACAAGCACCCGCCCGGGCGCCGCCCGGGCCGCGATCTGGCGACGGGCGGGCGCCCTATCCTCCCCCGCAGCCATGCCCTCCCGCCGTCCCGCGCGCCTGATGGCGCCGCTCGCCCTCGTCGCGGCGGCCGTCGCCGTCGTGCTGGTGGTGCAGTCGTCGAAGTCGGGCTCCAAGGGCGCCTCGAGCCCCGCCTCCGCGACGTCGCAGTCGACGTCGACGCGGACCGCCGGGCGCTCCTCGCCCACGCTCAGCAGCCGCCCGCCCCGCCGCAGCTACACGGTCAAGGCCGGCGACACGTTGTCGGGCATCGCGCAGGCGACGGGCGTGAGCCTGTCGAGGATCGAGGCGCTCAACCCGCATGTCGACGCCGGCGCGCTGCGCACCGGCCAGAAGCTCAAGCTCGCGCCGTGACCGCCGGCGGTCCCAGCTCCCGGAGGGCGCGGCCGGCGGCGGGGCTCCTGGCGTTCGCGGCGACCCTCGCCCTCACGCTCGCCCTCCTGGCGATCCCGGCACCCCGCGCCGCCGCCGCGGCCGCCGCCCATCCGCCCGCCATCCGGGCACCCGCGGCGATCCTCGTCGAGCCCGCCACGCGGGACGTCGTCTACGCGCGCAACGCCGACCAGCGCCGCCCGATCGCCTCCACGACGAAGCTCATGACCGCGCTGCTGGCGCTCGAGCGCCTGCCGCTCGACGACGTGCTGTCCGCCGTGCCCTACGACGCGTCGCCCGCGGAGTCGGTCGCCGGGATACGGGCCGGCGAGCGCCTCACGGTGCGCGACTACCTGCGCGCCCTGCTCGTGCAGAGCGCCAACGACGCGGCGCAGACGCTCGCCGTCCGCGTCGCGGGGTCGCGCAAGGCGTTCGTCGCGCTCATGAACCGCCGCGCGCGGCAGCTCGGGCTGCACGACACCCACTACACGACGCCGGTGGGCCTCGACGTCCCCGGCAACTACTCGACGGCGTCCGACCTCGTGAAGCTCGCCCTCGTGCTGCGCACCCACGCCTTCGCGCGCGAGACGACCGACCTGCGCAGCGTCACGATCGGCACCGGGTCGCGCACGCGGACGTTCCGCAACCAGAACGGCCTGGTCCGCACCGTCCCGTGGATCAACGGGGTCAAGACCGGCCACACGCGCGGGGCCGGCTACGTGCTGGTCGGGTCGGGCACGCGCGACGGGGTCACCGTCCTGAGCGCGGTTCTGGGCGACCCGACCGACGCCGCCCGGGAGCAGGACTCGCTGGCGCTGCTGCGCTACGGCCTGGGCCGCTACCACCTCGTGCACCCGGTCACCAAGGGGCACCGGTACGCGGCCGCCCGCCTGACCTACCGCGACCAGGACGTCCCCTTGGTCGCGTCGCGGACGATCGGCCTGGTCACGCGCCGCGGCGAGCGGCCGCGGATCACGGTCACCGGCGCGCCGGCGAAGGTCGACGGGCCCGTCCCGCAGGGCACGCGGGTGGGGACGATCGTCGTGCGCCGGCGCGGCGAGGTCGTCGACCGGGTCGCGCTGGTCACCGGTGAGGCCGTGTCGGCCGCCTCGGCCGTCCAGCGGCTGCGGCACCTGATCGGCAGCGCGGTGGTCCTCCTGCTGCTCGCGGTCTTCGCGGGCGGTAGCCTGGGTCTCGTGCTCCTGCGTCGCCGCGCCGTCCGGCGCCGGCGCGGGCCGGTGGGGGGGACCGAGACCGCATGATCATCACCGTCACGCTCAACGCGGCCATCGACAAGTCGCTGTCCGTGCCCAGCTTCCGGCTCGGGCGCCGCCACCGCTCGGTCGAGCAGACCACCATGGCCGGCGGCAAGGGCGTCAACGTCGCGCGCACGCTCAAGACGCTCGGGCAGCCCGTCATCGCCACAGGCTTCGCGGGCGGTCCGACCGGCACCCGGATCGTCGAGCAGCTCACCGAGGAGTCGATCCTCAACGACTTCGTGCGCATCCGCGAGGAGTCGCGGACGAACACCGCGGTCTACGACCCGACGAACGGCGAGCAGACCGAGATCAACGAGCGCGGGCCGGCGATCAGCCCGAAGGAGATCGAGCTCTTCCGGGACAAGCTGCTCTACCTGGCGCGGGGCGCGGACATCGTGGTCTTCGCCGGATCGCTGCCGCGCGGCCTCGACCCCGACCTCTACGCCGGCCTCATCCGCGACCTGCGCCGGATGGACGTCGCGACGATCGTCGACACCGACGGCGAGCCGCTGCGCCACGCCGTGCGCGCGGAGCCCGACGTCATCTCGCCGAACGTGCTCGAGGCCGAGGAGCTCGTGGGCCACGAGTTCAACGACGAGGAGGACCGCGTCATCGCCGTGCGCGAGATGGTCCAGCTCGGCGCCCGCGAGGCGATCATGACGGTCCCCGACGGCTGCCTGGCCTGTGTCCAGGAGGCCGGCGAGCGCCAGATCGCGCGCGTGTGGATCGCGCCCCGGGAGGCCGTCGCCGCGGTCGGCTCCGGCGACGCCTTCCTCGCCGGCTTCGTCGCCGCGCGCTACACCGGCCGCTCGCTGGCCGACTGCCTGCGCTTCGGGGTGGCCTGCGGCGCGGAGTCCACCCAGCGCCTGGGGGCGGGGCTCATCGACCCCCGCGAGGTCGAGCGCACGGTCGCCGAGACGGCGATCGAGTGGCTCTCGGTGCCCGCCGAGGTCTGACGCTCGGCACGGCCCGCGCCCGGCGTGCGCGCCTGGGTCGCAGCGCGCTCGGCGAGCGGCGTCGTCGGGGGCCGCTGCTACCCTGCCGGGGACCTTGGGTTGCCGCCTCACAGGTCCCCGGATTCGCCGTTCCCAGAGCCCGCCTGCGCGGGCTCTTCTCGTCCGCCCCCAGACTTAGGATCAGACCATGGAGATCGAGATCGGTCGCGGGAAGAAGGCCCGCCGCGCCTACGGATTCGACGACATCGCGATCGTCCCGAGCCGGAGGACGCGGGACCCCGACGACGTCGACGTGACGTGGAAGCTCGGGCCCTATCGCTTCGAGCTGCCGCTGCTGGCCTCGGCGATGGACGGCGTGGTGTCGCCGCGCACCGCGGGCATCATCGGCAAGCTCGGCGGCCTGGCCGTCCTGAACCTCGAGGGGATCTTCACCCGCTACGAGGACGCGGAGGCGCAGCTCGCCCGCATCGCGCGCCTGCCCAAGGACGTCGCGACCCGCGAGATGCAGCGCATCTACCAGGAGCCGATCAAGCCCGAGCTGATCGCCCAGCGCGTGCGGGAGATCAAGGCGCAGGGCGTCGTGACCGCCGCGTCGCTGACGCCGCAGCGCGTCGAGAAGCACTACGAGCTGGCGCTCGAGGCCGGGCTGGACATCCTCGTCATCCAGGGGACGGTCGTCTCGGCCGAGCACGTCTCGATGCACTCCCACGCGCTGAACCTCAAGGAGTTCATCCGCGAGGTCGGCGTCCCGGTCATCGTCGGCGGCTGCGCGAGCTATCACACCGGCCTGCACCTGATGCGCACCGGCGCGGCCGGCGTGCTGGTCGGCGTCGGGCCCGGCGCCGCCTGCACCACGCGCGGCGTCCTCGGCGTCGGCGTCCCGCAGGCGACGGCGATCGCCGACGTCGCGGGCGCGCGTTCGACCCACATGCTGGAGACCGGCGAGTACGTGCAGGTCATCGCCGACGGCGGCATGCGCACCGGCGGCGACGTGTCGAAGGCCATCGCCTGCGGCGCCGACGCCGTGATGATCGGCTCGCCGCTGGCGCGCGCCCACGAGGCGCCGGGCCAGGGCTACCACTGGGGGATGGCGACCTTCCACCCGACGCTGCCGCGCGGCGCGCGCGTGCAGACGGTGCAGAACGGGACGCTGGAGGAGATCATCTCCGGCCCCGCGCACGAGAACGACGGCACGTTCAACCTGATGGGCGGCCTGCGGACCTCGATGGCGACCTGCGGCTATCAGGACATCGCGGAGTTCAACCGGGCCGAGCTGATGATCGCCCCGGCGCTGCAGACCGAGGGCAAGGCGCTGCAGACGGCGCAGCAGGTCGGGATGGGCTCGCGCGGCGCAGCCGTCGGCGCGCACTCGGGCAAGCCGGCCGACAGCGCACCCGACGCGTCGCTCAGCCCGCCGGAGCTCGCCGAGGCCCACGCTTGACCGACCACCTCGTGACGGCGTCGACCGCGGCCACGGAGCTGGTCGACGCGTCGGCGGCCGTCGAGGTCCCGCGCGCCGTCGACGAGGTGG
>JAICJK010000248.1 GCA_025928415.1 Solirubrobacteraceae bacterium
AGCTACGCCGAGCTGCTGGTCGCCACCTGCCACCGGCGCGGGGCCTTCGCGATGGGCGGGATGGCGGCGCTGATCCCGTCCCGCAGCGACCCGGAGGCCAACCAGCGGGCGATCGACGCCGTGCGCGCCGACAAGGAGCGCGAGGCCGGCCTGGGCTTCGACGGCACGTGGGTCGCGCACCCCGACGTGGTCGGCGTCGCCCGCGACGCCTTCGACGCGGTGCTCGGCGAGCGGCCCAACCAGATCGCCCGGCAGCGCGACGACGTGCGCGTCGGCGCCGCCGAGCTGCTCGACGCCGCCTCGACGCCCGGGTCGATCACGGAGGCCGGCCTGCGCAGCGACGTCAACGTGGGCTTCCAGTACCTGTCCTTCTGGCTCGGCGGCCGCGGGGCCGCGGGGATCGCCAACCTGATGGAGGACGCCGCGACGGCCGAGATCTCCCGCTCGCAGCTCTGGCAGTGGATCCACCACGGGGCGACGCTGGCCGACGGCCGCACCGTCACGCGCGAGCTCGTGCGCCAGGTGCTCGACGAGGAGATGGCGCGCATCCACGCCGAGGTCGGCGACGAGGTCTGGGCGCGGGGCCGGCCGGAGGAGACCCGCGCGGTGTTCGAGCAGGTGACGCTGTCCGACGGGTTCCCCGAGTTCCTCACGCTGCCCGCCTATGAGCTCCTCGACTGAGCGCGGCCGGCCGGCGGTGGCCACGCAGGCGCCCGCCTTGGCCGCCGCCGTCGCCGGGCTGGGGACCGAGTCGGCCTTCTCGGTCCTCGCGCGCGCGCGCGAGCTCGAGCGCCGGGGCCGCGACGTGATCCACCTCGAGATCGGCGAGCCGGACTTCGCGACGCCCGAGCACGTCTCCGACGCCGCCTGCGCCGCGATCCGCGCCGGGGAGACCCACTACTGCCCGAGCGCGGGGATCCCCGAGCTGCGGGCGGCCGTCGCCGAGGAGCTCACGCGGACGCGGGGCGTCACCGTCGCGCCGGAGCGCGTGCTCGTCGGCAACGGCGCCAAGCCGCTGCTGTTCTTCACGATCCTCGCGGTCTGCGAGCCGGGCGACGAGGTGGTCTACCCCGACCCGGGCTTCCCGATCTACGAGTCGGCGATCCGCTGGGCCGGCGCGACGCCGGTTCCCCTGCCGCTCCACGACGCCGGCGACTTCGCCTTCGACCTCGGCGAGCTGCGCGCCCGCCTGGGCCCGCGCACGAAGCTCGTGATCCTCAACTCGCCCCAGAACCCGACCGGCGGCGTCGTGCCGCGGGCGGACCTCGAGGCCGCCGCGGAGCTGATCGCCGGCACGCCGGCGTGGGTCCTGTCCGATGAGGTCTACTCGCGCCTGCTCTACGACGACGCCTTCGCCTCGATCGCGAGCGTGCCGGGGATGCTCGAGCGGACGGTCCTGCTCGACGGGTTCTCCAAGACCTACGCGATGACCGGCTGGCGCTGCGGCTACGCGGCCGTGCCCGAGGCGCTGGTCGAGCCGCTGTCGCGGTTCTTCGTCAACGCGACCTCGTGCGTGCCGCCGTTCGTCCAGCTCGCGGGCGTCGCCGCGCTGCAGGGCCCGCAGGACGCCGTCGAGGCGATGCGCGCCGAGTTCCGCGCCCGCCGCGACGTGCTCGTCGAGGGGCTGAACGGCCTGCCCGGGGTCTCCTGCCGGGTGCCGCGCGGGGCGTTCTACGCCTTCCCCGACGTCGGCGGGGTGCCCGTGGGAGCGGAGGAGCTGGCCACGCGGCTGCTCGAGGAGGCGGGCGTCGCGGTGCTCGCGGGCACGGCGTTCGGCGCCGCGGGCGCCGGGCACCTGCGCCTGTCCTACGCGACGTCGCGGGCCAACCTCGAGGCCGCGGTGGAGCGCATGGGCGCGCTGCTGGCCACGCTCACCTGACGACGAGCACGACCAGCCGCCGCGGCCCGTGGACGCCCTCGACGCGCTCGAGCTCGATGTCCGAGGTGGCCGACGGCCCGGAGACGAGCGTGAGCGGCCGGCCGTCATCGACGGCGCCGCGCAGGCGGCGCAGGCCCTCGGGGACCGTCGCCACCACCTGGTCGGCGCGCACGACGCAGAGGTGCAGGTCGGGGACGAGCGTGAGCGCGCGGCGCCCCTGGCGCGGCCCGTGGTCGAGCGCGATCGTCCCCGTCGCGGCGATCGCCACCGCCGCCCCGGTCAGCACGCCGTCGACGGCGTCGAGCGCCGCGGTCGCCAGCGGGCGCCCGGGCGCGTCGCGCTCCCAGGCCAGCGCCCCCGGCAGCCACGCCTCCGGCACGTCGGGCGGGATCGCCAGGCGCCGCGCGCCCTGGCGCGCGCAGACCGCGGCCACCGCCTCGGCGACCGACGTGCAGCGCACGACCTCGGCGCGGTAGTCGGCCACGCGCTCCTCGAACAGGTCGACCGGCGCGGCCGCGCCGTCCGGCGGCCCGTCGCGGTACGCGTCGGGCGACCCCGCCGGCCCGGGGCCGTCCCAGCGCGCGGCCTCGTCGCCCGGCACGTCGGCCAGCGCGGCCCGGACCGCGCCGAGGATCGCGGAGCGGGCGTCGGTCACGCGCGCGGCTCCGAGTCTCCTCCGCCCTCCGAGCCGCCGCGGCCGGGACGTTCGCGAAGCGAACTCCCAGCGTCCCGGTCGCCCTGCGACCGGGACGCCGCCCACCATTCCCTGAAGCTCTCCGCCGGGGGCGCCTTGAGATCGCGCATCGCGGTCCAGCCCTTCAGCGGGCCGGGCAGCCGGCGCTCGATGCGCCCGTCCCTGGACAGCGGCCACGCGCCGACCCGCGCCGCCTTCTGCGCGGCCTCGTAGCGTCGCCGGTGCAGGAACACCCGCCCGAGCGCCGCCATCGCCAGGCGCTCGGGGTCCAGCCGGCCGTGCCCCGGCCCGCCCTGCGCGACGACGCGCCGGCGCAGGTGCACGAGGATCGACGGGATGTCGATCTTGACCGGGCACACCTCGTAGCAGGCGCCGCACAGCGAGCTGGCCCACGGGAGGTCGTCGTGGTCCTGCAGCCCGGCGAGCTGCGGGGCCAGGATCGCGCCGATCGGCCCGGGGTACGTCGCGCCGTAGGCGTGTCCGCCCGTGCGCTCGTAGACCGGGCAGACGTTCAGGCAGGCGCTGCAGCGGATGCAGTGCAGCGCGTCGCGCCCGGCCTCGTCGGCCAGGACGCTCGTGCGCCCGTTGTCGAGGAGGATCAGGTGGAAGGCCTGCGGGCCGTCGTGCTCGCGCACCCCGGTCCACAGCGACGTGTAGGGGTTCATCCGCTCGCCCGTCGAGGAGCGCGGAAGGAGCTGCAGCATCACCTCGAGGTCGGCGAAGCGCGGCAGCACCTTCTCGATGCCCATGACCGTGATCAGCACCTCGGGCAGCGTCGTGCACATCCGGCCGTTGCCCTCGCTCTCGACGACGCAGACCGTCCCGGTCTCCGCGACCGCGAAGTTCGCCCCGCTGACGCCGACGCGCACGGAGAGGAACTTCTCGCGCAGGTGCGCCCGGGCGGCGGCGGTGAGCGCGGCGGGGTCCGAGGAGACGTCCTGCGCGCCGGGCAGGTGCGCGCGGAACAGCTCGGCGATCTCCATCCGGTTGCGGTGGATCGCGGGGACGAGGATGTGCGAGGGCCGGTCCTCCGACAGCTGCACGATCAGCTCGGCCAGGTCGGTCTCCGTGGCCGCGATGCCCTCGCGCGCGAGAGCCTCGTTGAGCCCGATCTCGTCGGTGGCCAGCGACTTGACCTTGATGACCGCGTCCGAGCCGGCCGCCCGCGTCAGGCGCGCGACGATCGCGTTGGCCTCGGCGGCGTCCCGGGCCCAGTGGACGACGCCGCCGCGCTCGGTCACCGAGCGCTCGAGGTCGGCGAGGTGGCGATCGAGGTGCCGGACGGCGTGCGCCTTGATGCGGCGCCCGGCCTCGCGCAGCTCGTCCCAGTCGTCGCACTCGGCCACGACCGCCGCGCGCTTGTCGCGGATCGTCGTGGTGGCCTTGCGCAGGTTGCGGCGCAGCTGCGGGTTCGCGAGCCCCTCCCGCGCGCCGTCGGCGAACGGCGGCGTGCGCGCGGTCATCGCGCGGCCAGGATCTCGGCGACGTGCATCGCGCGCACCCCGGCGCGCTGCCGCGACAGCCCGCCGCCGATGTGCAGCAGGCACGAGTTGTCGGCCGAGCAGACGACCTCGGCGCCGGTGTCGAGGACCGCCCGGAGCTTGTCGGTCAGCATCGCCGCCGAGGTGTCGGCGTTCTTGACCGCGAAGGTGCCGCCGAAGCCGCAGCAGGTGGTCGCCTGCGGCAGCTCGACCAGCTCGAGGCCCGCGACGTTGCGCAGCAGCCGCAGCGGCGCGTCGCCGATCCCCAGCGCGCGCAGCGCGTGACAGGCCGGGTGGTAGGTCACGCGGTGCGGGAAGACGGCGCCGACGTCCTCGACCCCCAGCTCCTCGACCAGGAACTGCGTGAGCTCGAACACCCGCGGGGCCAGCGCGCCGACGCGCTCGAGCAGCTCGTCGTCCCCGGCCTCGCGGGCGAGCGCCGCGTACTGCTCGCGCACCATCGCGACGCACGAGCCGGACGGTGAGACGACCGCGTCGAAGCCTGCGAAGACCTCGGTGAAGCGGCGCGCCAGCGGCAGCGCCTCGGCGCCGTAGCCCGAGTTTCCGTGCATCTGCCCGCAGCAGGTCTGCTCCGGCGGGAAGGCGACCTCGCAGCC
>JAICJK010000253.1 GCA_025928415.1 Solirubrobacteraceae bacterium
CGAGGTCGAGGGCTCCGGCGGCGGCGGCGGGTCGAGCTTCGCGACCCCGTCGGCTCTCGGGACGCCATCGTTCGTCACCAGCTCGGCCGGCGGCCCCGGCCTGGTCGTGATCGCCTGGAGCGCCGAGGGCGGGACCTGAGCAGCTTCACCGGCCGGCCGGCGACGGATGCCGCCGGTGCGCGCGGCGGTGGCCCGGCGGCCGCAGCCGCCCGGGGCTGACCCTCCGGCCCAGCGCGCCGGACCGCGCGAGCGCGCGCACGACGCCGAACGCCGGCTTGCGCAGGACGCGGGGGTGCGGCCCGGGCGGGTCGCCGACGCCGCGGCCGCGCAGGACCCCCTCGCTGGCGAACGTCCCGCTGTCGCCGTTGCGCAGCGTGACGTACACCCGCGCGGCCCCGGCGCGCAGCAGGAGCGGCAAAGCGCGCCGCAGGTAGCTCGCCTGCCCGCTGTCGCCCGACCCGAACCGGGCGACCTCCGCGGGGCCGCCGAAGTCGCGCAGCTGCTGGGCGGCGGGATCGGACGGGTACCCGAACTCCGTGACCCAGATCGGGCCGCGGAACCCGAACCCGGCCATCACGTGCCGCCAGGCGCGGACCTGCTTGGCCAGCGACGACACCGGCCCGCGGACGTGCAGGTTGGCGGCGTCGAGGTGGTGCGTCAGGTGCAGCCCGGGGGTCATCAGGACCCGTTGCAGGAACTGGATGCTGGGAGCGTTGTCCGCGAGGCCCCCGATGAGGACCTTCGCGTGCGGGTCCACCGAGCGGATCGCCTTCATCGCCGTGTGCAGGACCCAGGCGTACTGGCGCACCGTCCCGATGTACGACCACCCGCCCACCGGCTCGTTGCCGATCTCCCACGCCTCCACGACCCCGCGCGCCCGCCGCGCGAGGATCCGCACGTGGCGCTCGAACAGCCGCAGGTCGGCGTACGGGCAGCGGGGGGCGAGCGCGGGGTCGGTCCCGGGCGGGCACGCCGCGGCCCAGGCCGGGGTCGCGCCGAGGATCGCCGTCAGGCGGATGTGCTCGCGCCGCGCGAGCGCGAGGTCGTCGTCGAGGCCGGCCAGGTCCGGCGGCCCGCCGGGAGTGCGGAAGACCTGCGACGGCGGGACGTCGACGCGCAGCGACGCGGCGCCCAGCGCCGCGGCCTGGTGGATGACCGCGGCCTTCCAGGACCGCGGCTCGTCCAGGTAGACCATCCCGTGGACGCCCAGCGCCGCGGCCCGCAGCGGCGGCGCGGTGGGCCGGGCGTCCGCCGGGGCGGCCGCGCCGAGCGTGAGGACGAGCACGGCGCCCGCACCCACGCACAGCGACGCGCAGCGGCGTGCGACGGAGGACGGACACAGCGGCACGGGGCAATACTGCCGCAGTCGCACCCGGGATGCGCAGGTTTCCGGAGCGAAGGGCGCGCGACCGCGGGTGCGTCGGGCTGCGCGCCTCCGGTGGCGGGTTGTCGGCGCCGGGCGGGAGGAGTACGTTCGGGCGCATGTCAACACGGCGCCTGATCGCCCTCGTCGCGCTTGCCGCCGGCATCGTGCTCGTCGTGATCGCCGTCGTCTGGTTCGCGCTGCCCGCCAAGTCGCTGCCCGGCTTCATGGGCCACATCGACGGGGCGACGGTCCACCGCAACAAGCGCGGCGCCGCCTCGCTGGTCGTCGGGCTCATCGTGCTCGCGTACGCCGCGTACGAGCTGCGACCGATCCGCAGGGCGGCCGCCTGACCCGCCGATGGGCGCCGAGCGGGTGACGCTCCGCGACGGCGCCGAGCTGCTCGTCCGTCCGGTCGAGGCCACCGACAAGGCCGCGATGGTCGAGGGCTTCGCGGGCTTCGGCGAGCACTCGCGCCGTCAGCGCTTCTTCGCGCCCAAGCGGTCGCTGACCGCGCGCGAGCTCGCACGCTTCACCGAGGTCGACCACGACGAGGCCGAATGCCTGGTCGCGCTCGACGCCGAGACCGGCGCGGGCGCGGGCGCCGCCCGCTTCGAGCGCCTGGCGCCCGGCGGCGACGTCGCGGAGGTGTCGGTGTCGGTCGTCGACGCATGGCAGGGCCGAGGCGTCGCGGGGGTGCTGCTGCAGCGGCTGTGCCGTCGCGCCGGGGAGGTCGGGGTGCGGACCTTCCGGGCCAGCGTCCTCGTCACCAACCCCGCGATGCGCAGGGCGTTCGAGCGCCTCGGGAAGACCTCGCTACGCGGCTCGGACGCCGGCGTGGCGGAGCTGGACATCGACCTCCCGGTCGCCGCGGCGCCCGACGCGCTGCGCCGGGCGCTGCGCGGGCCGGGGTGATGCCGGCCCGCGCAGGCGCGCGCTCGCCTCGGCTCAGCGCGCGGACTTCCCGCCGCGGTAGGTCCTCGCGTCGTCGGTCTTGCGGCCGCCCTCCAGCTTGGCGGCGATGCGCGCGTAGGCCGAGAGCAGGGGCTTCCTGCGGAACGGCTTGCCCACGGCGTCGTGCGCGGTCAGCCCGGCGTACTGGAAGGACGGGATGTTGTTGAACGACCGCGCCGGCGTGTAGCCCGAGAACCAGGTGTACCAGTACACCCGCTTGACGCGGAGCTTCTTGTCCTTGGCCACGCGGTTGAAGTACTCCGTCATGCGCTGCGCCTGGCCCTTCTGCGTCGTCTCGAAGCCGGCGAGGTACTTCTTCTTGACCTTCCCGAGGGCCGAGGTCCACGTGACCTCGGTGTTGTAGATCGGCTTCTTGGCGTCGCCGTGGCGGGACATGACGCGGCGCACGCGCCGGTAGAGCTCGAGGTTGCGATCGACCGCGGCCTTCGCCGACTGGCCGTTGAGCGCAGCGGTGAACGCGTTGACGGCCACGACGTCCATGTACTTCCGCGCGCCGAGCCGGTACAGGTCGCTGAGCTCCTTCCACGGCGTCAGCGTCGTCGTGTTCAGCCCGACGACGGCGCCGGAGACGACCTTGGCGTGCTTGTCGGCCTTCTTGATGGCCTTGTAGCCCGCCTTGAGGAGCTTCACGTAGGGCGGCGCCCACGGCGTGGGCTTCCAGTCGAAGTCGCCGGCGGGCTCGTTCCAGATCTGCCATTGGCGGATCGGGTTGGCCTTGAGCTCGGGGTGCGCCTTCCAGAACGCGCCGTTCGGGCCGTAGCGCTCGACGGCGGCGGTCATGAACGTGGCGAACGTGCCGTAGTCGGCGGGCGGCTGGAGCGTGCCGTGGTTGCCCGGCTGCGAGGACGCCCAGTAGGGCGTGAACTCGACGATCGGCAGGACGTCGATCCCGTGCTTGCCCGCCGCCAGCATGATGTTGTCGGTGACCGTCCAGTCGTAGACGCCCGGGCCGGGGTTGGCGAACCGCCAGTCGAAGTTCGTCCGGACGGACTCGATCCCGTTCTTGGCCATCAGCGCGTACTGGGCGTCGAGCGTCGCCGCGGACTCGCCGTAGGCCATGGCGGGATCGACGACGGTTCCGAGGAAGCCGAAGGGCACATGGCGCTTGGCGGCGGAGGCGGGGCTCGCCGCGACGAGCAGGCAGGCGAGGCCGAGGCCGAGCAGTGCGGCGAGCCTGCGCAGGGTCCGAGGCCTGGGGCCTGAGTATCCGTTCAAGAGGCGCTCCGGTCGTGTGGGGTACCGGCGCGGACCCCGGGCGACACGAGCGCCCGGGCGACGGCTCGCGTCGCGCCGGAAGGGGACCCCGAGGGGCTGGGAGAGAGGCAGTTCAACATGTCATCCCGTGGTTTGCAAGCCGGAACCGCGGGGGTTGCACGAGAGCCTGAACCCCGGCGCGCGGGCATCGATGCGGCCGACGCCGACGACTGCGTCGTCGACGACTTCGTCGTGGGCCGGGAGTTCGCGCCGACGACTGCGTCGGTCGGGAGTTCGCCCCGGGGGGCGAACTCCCAGCCTGCGTCAGTCGCCGCGCGCCGGGCGGCCCGGGGCGTCAGGCCTGCTTGACCGCGGAGATGTCGAGGACGAGCTTGACCTTGTCGCCCACGAGCATGTTGCCGCTGCCCAGCGCCTGGTTGAACTTCATGTCGTAGTCGGAGCGCTTGAGCTGGCCGACGACCTCCAGGCCGACGCGGTCGTTGCCCCACGGGTCGACGTCGGTGCCCTGCACGACGGCCTCGAGCGTGATCGGCCGGGTGATGCCGTGCAGCGTCAGGTCGCCCGCGATGCGGAACGTCTCCTCGTCGACGGGCTCGATCGCCGTCGCGGCGAACGACAGCTCCGGATGCGTCTCGGCGTCGAAGAAGTCGGCGGAGCGCAGGTGCGCGTCGCGCTGCTCCTCGTTCGTGTCCACCGAGGCGACCTTGACGGTGCCGGTCGCCTTGGCGGTCGCCAGGTCGTCGCCGATCTCCAGCGTGCCCGCGAACTCGTTGAACTTGCCCTTCACGTTCGCGATGCCCATGTGCTTGACCTGGAACTCGACGGTCGAGTGCTTGGGATCGACCGCCCAGGTGCCGGCGGGGATCAGCGTGGTGGTGGCGGTGGTCATGACAGATGCTCTCCTTGGAGTGGGGGGCGCCCGGCGCTGCGGGCGGTAGGTCGTTGCCTGTGCAACAGCATTGCGCGGGGACCGCGGTTTCGGACCCGTTGTTCCGGACGGTTCGACCTACCCGTACGGGTGGGATGCCCGCCCACCCGCGCGCTACGCTGGATCCATGTCCGAAGCGCGCTGGTCGACCGTCCCCGCCGCCCTGGAGAGCCTCCGGGAG
>JAICJK010000295.1 GCA_025928415.1 Solirubrobacteraceae bacterium
AACCCGATCGCGCCCGGGATGTGCGCTTCCGCGTACAGCGCCGGGTTCTCGTCGACCTCGACGATGCGGATGCCGGGGTCGTCGAGGTGATCCTCGACCCACTGGGTCTCCACGAGCACGTCCTTCACATAACCGCCCACGTCTGCGCCTCCTGTCGATTTCCGACCTGGTTTGGGGGATTTGGATCGAGTGTAGCGACGGGCACCCGCGCGGGGTAGCCTTGCGCCGTGGCCCCGCCCGATGACCAGCCCGACCGCGAGCGCGCGGAGCGCCATCGGGCGCGGGAGCAGCGCAAGGCCGCCAGCGAGCGCTTCGAGCTGCCGAAGCCCAAGCGGCTGGAGCGCACGAGCCGCGCCCCCGAGCGCGAGATCCTCACCGCGCGCGAGCGCCTGGCGCGCGACCGCGAGGCGCGGGACTCCACGCGCGCCGTCAAGGCCTTCCTGACCGGCCTGGTCGTGCTCGTCGCGGTCCTGGCGATCGCCTTCGGGATCGCCTCCGCATTCGACACCGGCTCGCCGCCGAAGTCGGCGCCGTGGGGCGTCAAGGGCGCGCCGACGGTGACGCCCGCCCCGCTCAGCGGTCAGTGAAGGCGCGCTCAGCGGTCGGTGAGGGCGCGCTCAGCGGTCGCTGAGCACGAGGTCGATCGCGGCGCGGGCGGCCGGGACCCACGCCGCGCGGTCCCGCGGGTCGGCCTCCAGCAGGCGGAAGGGGATCTCGTTGGTCTCGTGCGCCCAGCGCACCTCCGCGGCGCCGGCCGCGAGCGCCTCGGGCGCGACCGGTCCGGCGGCCTCGTAGATCACGCCGCGGACCGTTGTGTCCGTGGTCTTCTCGAGCATCATCTTCAGGCGCGAGCCGTGCAGCGCCGCCACGCCCTCCGGGTCGCCGGTCGCCGTCCCGAGCAGCCACAGCAGGACCGTGACGTTCTCCAGCGCGTAGCGCAGCGTCCCGATGCGGTCCGGCGTGCCGATCCAGCACTCGGCCCCCGCCGCCTCGATCGCCTCGCGGCGCGCGGGCGTGCGGGTCACCGCGCGCACGGCGTGGCCGTCGGCCACCAGGCCGCGGGTCAGCTCCAGCCCGCGGCACCCGCCGCCCACCATCAGCAGCCTCACCGCCGATCGCGCTCCAGCTGCGCCCGGTAGGCCGCCGGGCTCAGCTCGGCCAGCCCCTTCGCGCGGCGGCGCGCGTTCGCGGCGGCGAGCATCTGCGCCAGGTCCAGCTCCGCCAGCCGGTCCTCCCGGCGCGCCACGGCCTCGCGCAGGTCGCCGGCCACGCGGTCGCGCAGGTCGGCCTCGGTGAGCTCCTGCTCGCCGCGCCGGCGGCGGCGCGCGTTGGCGGCCTCGAGCATCTGGTCGAGGTCGTCGATCTCGTTCTGCACCTCGACGGCGACGGAGCGCGTGGGGCGCCAGTCGAGCTGCTGGGCGCCGGACCCGGGCGCGAGCCAGCCGAGCAGCAACAGGGCGATCACGAGGCCCGCCACCCCGCCGAAGATGATCACCACGAACGGGTCCACGGCGGCGAGTCTACGTCGCCGCGCGACGGGCGCGGGGGATGCCGACGGCGTGGACTAGTCTCGCGCCATGGACTTCTCCCTCACCGACGAACAGCGCCTGATGCGCGAGACGGCCCGCAGGTTCACCGACAACGAGATCGTCGCCGCCGCCAAGCAGAACGCGCGCGACCAGCGCTTCGACCTCGACCTCGTGCGCAAGATCGCCGACCAGGGCTACCTGGGCGCGATCGTCCCGCGCGAGTACGGCGGCGCGGGCCTGGACTACCTGTCCTACGGGCTGATCGTCGAGGAGGTCGGGCGCGGGGACAGCGCGATGCGGACCGTGATCAGCGTGCAGACCTCGCTGGTCTGCTCGGCGATCCTGCGCTGGGGGACCGAGGAGCAGAAGCACCACTACCTGCCCAAGCTGTGCAGCGGCGAGTGGCTCGGCTGCTTCGGGCTGACCGAGCCGGACACGGGCTCGGACGCCGCCAACCAGAGGACCCGCGCGACGAAGACCGACGACGGCTGGTCGATCAGCGGCGCGAAGATGTGGATCTCCATGGGCAACACCGCGAAGGTCGCGCTGATCTTCGCCCAGACCGACCCGGCCAAGAAGCACAAGGGCGTCGCGTGCTTCCTCGTCGACACCGACCAGGACGGCTACCAGCCCTCCGAGATCCACGGGAAGATGGGCCTGCACGCGTCGGACACCGCGGCGATCTCGCTCGACGACGTGCGCGCGACCGACGACCAGCTCCTCGGGGAGGTCGGCGACGGCTTCAAGATCGCCATGAGCGCGCTGGACTCGGGGCGCTTCAGCGTCGCCTCCGGCTGCGTGGGCATCTGCCAGGGCTGCCTGGACGAGTCGGTCTCCTACGCCAAGGAGCGCGTGCAGTTCGGGCGGCCGATCGCCTCCTTCCAGCTCGTGCAGGCGATGATCGCCGAGATGCGCGTCAAGACCGACGCCGCCCGGATGCTCACCTGGCGGGCGGGCTGGCTGAAGGACACCGGCCAGCCGAACACGACCGAGACCTCGATCGCCAAGTACTTCGCGACCGAGGCCGCGGTGTGGTGCGCCAACGAGGCCATCCAGGTCCACGGCGGCGCCGGGTACGTCGACGACCACCCGGTGGAGCGCTACTTCCGCGACGTGCGGGTCACGACCCTCTACGAGGGGACGTCGCAGATCCAGAAGCTGATCATCGGGCGGGCCGAGACCGGCATCAACGCCCTCGTGCCGACCGCCGCGGCCTAGTGGGCGCGGCGGGAAGCGGCGGCGCCGGCGGCGTGGCCGTCGTCGGGGTCGTCGGCGCGGGGACGATGGGCGCGGGGATCGCGCAGCTCGCCGCGGCGGCCGGCGCCCGCGCGCTGCTGCACGACCCGGTGCCCGAGGCGCTCGAGCGCGGGCTGGCGGGGGCGCGGGCCGGCCTGGAGAAGTGGATCGCCAAGGGGCGGGCGGACGCGGCCGCGACCGGGTTGCTGGCGCCCGCGGCCGCGCTGGAGGACCTCGCGGACTGCGGCCTGATCGTGGAGGCCGCGCCCGAGCGCCTGGAGCTCAAGCGCGAGCTGTTCGCGCGACTGGGCGCCGTCGCGCCCGGGGCGGTGCTCGCGTCGAACACCTCGTCGATCCCGATCACGGCGATCGCCACCGCCGCCCCCGACCCCTCGCGGGTGGTCGGCATGCACTTCTTCAACCCGGCGCCGCTCATGCGTCTGGTCGAGGTCATCGCCGCGGCGCAGTCGGCGCCCGAGGCCCTGGCGACGGCCCGGGCGGTCGGCGAGGCGATGGGCAAGCGCGTCATCGACGCCGCCGACGGGCCCGGCTTCCTCGTCAACCGCTGCAGCCGGCCGTTCGGCCTGGAGGCCCTGCGCCTCGTGCAGGACGGCGTCGCCGACCTGCAGACCGTCGACCGCATCGTGCGCGGCGCCGGCTTCCGGATGGGGCCCTTCGAGCTGCAGGACCTGGTCGGCATCGACGTGGGCTACGAGGTCGCGCTGTCGTTCCACGAGCTGAGCTTCGGGGAGCCGCGCTGGCGCCCGTCGCCGCTCAGCGCGCGGATGGTCGCCGCGGGCTGGCACGGCCGCAAGTCCGGCCGCGGCTGGTACCGCTACGACGACGGCGCGCCGCACCGGCCCGAAGACCCGGCGCCGGCGCCGGCGGGCGGCGGCGAGGACCGGCTCGTCGTCGTGGCCGGGGAGCTGTGGCTGGCCGAGCTGCTGCGCGCCCGCGCGCTCGAGGCCGGCTTCGACGTGGCCGAGGAGCCGGGGGACGAGGTCCCCTGGCTGATCGTCGACTGCGGCCACGCGCCCGGCGAGCTGCCGCTGCAGGGCGCGCCCCAGGCGCTCCTGGTCGCCGACTCCTCGCTGGCCGTGCTCGACCCGGGCGGCGGCTCGGCGGGCTTCCACGCCCTGCCGCCGCTGCCCGACGGCTCGGTCGTCGAGCTGACCCGCGGCTCCGGCACGACGCCCGCGGCGGCCCAGCGGACGGAGGCCTTCTTCGCGGCGCTCGGCCTGGGGACGGCGTGGGTCGGCGACGCGCCCGGCCTCGTCCTGGGCCGGATGGCCTGCCAGCTCGTCAACGAGGCCGCCTTCGCCTTGCAGGAGCGGGTGACCGCCGATCCGGGGGACCTCGACGACGGCATGGTCCTCGGGCTCAACCACCCGCGCGGTCCGCTGGCCTGGGCGGACGAGATCGGGCT
>JAICJK010000395.1 GCA_025928415.1 Solirubrobacteraceae bacterium
CGCGGGGCGACGAGGTCACGGTGGTGACCGGCTTCCCGCACTACCCGAGCTGGCGCCGGCCGCCGGGCCGCCGTCGCCTCGCGGCACACGAGCACCACGGGCAGGTGCGCATCGCGCGCCGCGCGCACTACGTCCCCGCCCGCCAGTCGGCCCTGAGCCGCGCGGCGTACGAGGCGTCGTTCCTCACCGGGCTCACGGCCCTGGACGCCGGGGGCCGCCCCGACGTCGTCGTCGGCGTGAGCCCCTGCCTGGCCTCGGCCGGCGTCGCCCTCGCCGCCGGACGCCGGCACCGGGCCCCCGTCGCGCTCGTCTTCCAGGACGTCCTGGGGCGCGCCGCCGCCCAGAGCGGCATCGACGGCGGCGCGCGCCTCGCCGCGGTCGCGGGCCGGCTCGAGCTCGCGATCGCGCGGCGCGCCTGCCGCGTCGGGCTGACCGCGGCCGGCTTCGAGGCCTTCTTCGCCGCGGGCGGCGTCGCCCCGGAGCGGATCGTCCTGTTGCGCAACTGGGTGGAGCGCGCCGCGCCGGACCGCGGGCGCGCCGAGGCCCGCCGGGCGCTGGGGTGGGCCGAGGACGAGCTGGTGTGCCTCCACGCGGGGAACATGGGGAGCAAGCAGGGGCTGGAGACGCTGATCGACGCCGCCTCGCTGCTGACCCCCGCCGGCGTGCGCGTCGTGCTGTGCGGGGACGGCCACGAGCGGCCCGCGCTCGAGCGCCGCGCGGTGGACAGCGGCGCGCGCATCTCGTGGCTCGGCTTCCAGCCGCCCGGCGCCTACGAGGCGATGCTCGAGGCGGCCGACGTCCTCGCCGTCTGCCAGCGCGGCTCCGTGACCGACATGGCCCTGCCGAGCAAGCTCACCGCGTACTTCGCGTCCGCGCGGCCGGTGGTGGCGGCGGTCGCCGAGGACAGCGAGACCGCGGCCGAGGTGCGGCGCGCCGGGGCGGGCGTCATCGTCCCGCCCGAGCAGCCGCGTGCCCTGGCCGACGCCGTGCGGGCGCTGGGGCGCGACCCGGCCGAGCGCGAGCGCCTGGGCGAGCAGGGGATCCGCTACGCCGGCGAGCACCTCGCGCGCCCCGCCGTGCTGGCCCGCTGGGGGGAGTTCGTCGACGAGACGCTGGCGGCGGGGCGGCGATGAGCGCGCGGCCCGATCCCGGCGCCTGGCGCGACCGCCCCGTGGTCGTCACCGGCGGCGAGGGGTTCCTGGGTCGCGTGCTCGTGGCGGAGCTCGCGCGGCTGGGCGCCGACGTCCGCCCGGTGCGCCATGCCGAGCACGACCTGCGCACGCCGGCGGACGCGCGCGCGGCGCTGGAGGGCGCGGAGGTCGTCTTCCACCTCGCCGCGCGCGTGGGGGGCATCGGCTTCAACCTGCGCCATCCGGCGGTGCTCGCGCACGACAACCTCCTGCTCGCCGCGCACGTCTTCGAGCAGGCGCACCGGGTCGGCGTGGCCCGGCTCGTGGCGGTCTCGAGCGTCTGCGCCTATCCCGCCGCGCCACCGCTGCCGTTCTCGGAGGACGACCTGTGGAACGGCTACCCCGAGGCCTCCAACGCCCCCTACGGGATCGCCAAGCGCGCCCTGCTCACGCTGTCGGACGCCTACTGGCGCCAGTACGGGCTCTGCTCGTGCACCCCCGTGCTGACGAACCTCTACGGCCCCGGCGACCACGACGACCCGGAGGACTCGCACGTCGTCCCCGCCCTCGTCCGCCGCTTCACCGAGGCGCGGACCCGCGGCGAGGACCGGGTGGCGGCGTGGGGGACCGGCCGCGCGACGCGCGACCTGCTGTTCGTCGACGACGCGGTCCGCGCCCTGCTGCTCGCCGCGGAGATCGTGCACGAGCCGCTGGCGCTCAACGTCGGCACCGGCCGCGAGTGGTCGATCGCCGAGGTCGCCGAGATCGTGGCCCGGCTCGTGGGCTACGAGGGCGAGATCGCGTGGGACGACGAGCGCCCGGACGGACAGGCGCAGCGGCGCCTCGACGTCTCCCGCGCGCATGAGGTGCTCGGGTGGGAGGCGGAGGTCGGGCTCGAGGAGGGCCTGCGCCGCACGGTCACGGGCTCCGCGGCCCGCCCGTGAGGATCGCGCTGCTCGCCGAGCCGGGGGAGGGTCACCTCGGCCCGGCGCTGCGGCGGGGGCTGACGGCCGAGGGGCATGACGTGCGGTTCGTCCCCGCCGCCGCGCTCACCGGCGACGGCCGGATCATGCCGCGCGCCCGCCGGCTGCACGTGGACGCCGGCCCCGCGCGCCTGCTCGCCCGCCGCGCGGCGCGGGCGGCCGCGGGGGCCGACGTCGTGCTCGTGCTCCGCGGCCGCTTCCTGCGGCGGGCCGGCGTCGAGGCGCTACGGCGGCGGACGGGCGCGCCCGTCGTCCTCTACCACCCCGACCATCCGCTCTTCGGCCGTCTGCGCGAGCCGCCCGTCCTGGCGTCGCTGCCCGCCTACGACCTCGTCGTCGTCTGGTGCGCCCCGCTTGCCGCCGCGCTGGCGGACGTGGGGGTCCGCCGCCGTGCCGTCGTGCCCTTCGGCTACGACCCGGCCGAGTTCGCGTGCGCCCGCGCGAGCGACGTCCCGCGCCTCGACGTGGCGTTCGTGGGCAGCGCGAGCCCCCACCGCGTTGAGTGGCTCGGCCGGCTCGCGGGCCTCGACCTCGCGCTCACCGGACCGCGCTGGGGGCGGGAGGCCCGGGGGACGCCGCTCGCCTCGGCCGTGCTGTCCGGCGGGCGGTGGGGACGAGCGGCGGCAGCGGTCTACCGGTCCGCGCGCGTGGGCGTGAACGTCCTCGATCCGCAGAACCTCGTCGGCCACAACATGCGCACGTGGGAGCTTCCCGCCACGGGCCGCGCGGCGGTCATGACCCGCACGCCGGATCACGAGCGGCTGTTCGCCAACGGCGGCGCCGTGCTCGTCGACGAGCCGCACGAGCTGCGGCCCGCGGTCGAGCGGCTGCTGGCCGACCCCGAGGAGCGCGAGCGGATCGCCCGCCTCGGCTACGAGGCGGTCCGGGACGGGACCTACCGGCGTCGCGCCCGGGAGCTCGTCTCCGCGCTGGAGCCCCTCGTGCCGAGCAGGTAGAGGTCGCTGCACAGCCCCGGGCACCGGCGCAGCGGCCGGTCGGCGGCGCGCGTCAGCGCACGGGTCAGCCGGCGCCGGTGGGTGAGCCCGAGCCAGTTGCGCCCCAGGACCTCGACGTCGAGAAGGCCGAGATCCCCGGCGAGGCGGCGCAGGTCGCGCACGTCGGGCTCGCGGACGTGGCCGCGGAAGCGCTCGGCCTCGTACCACTCCTCCCACGGGCTCCACGTGTTCACGCCGAGCGGCGTGGTGATCCGCTTGCGCAGGTTCACGCGGTTGGGCGCGCCGAGCACGAGCGCGCCGCCCGGGCGCAGGGCCGCGACCAGCCCGTGGAG
>JAICJK010000227.1 GCA_025928415.1 Solirubrobacteraceae bacterium
CATCGGGGACCCCGAACGCGCGCGCGGCGGCGATCGCGGCGAGGGCGTTGGCGACGTTGAAGCGCCCCGGCAGCGGCGCGCGCATCTTCACGCCGTCGAGCACGAACTCCGAGCCGCCGGGGCCGGAGGCGACGTCGGTCGCGCGGACGTCGCCGCCCTGCAGGCCGAAGGTGATCGCGCCCGGGAACTCGCGCGCCAGCCGGGCGCCGTAGGGGTCGTCGGCGTTGACGATGCGCGGGCCCTCGGCGCGCTCCAGCAGCCGGCGCTTGGCCGCGAAGTAGGCCTCCATGTCCGGGTGGAAGTCCAGGTGGTCCTGGCTCAGGTTCGTGAAGATCGCCACCGCCCAGTGCACGGCGTCGGCGCGGCGCAGCTCGAGCGCGTGGGAGGAGACCTCCATCGCGCAGTGCGTGTCCCCCGCCGCGAGCATCGCGGCGAAGGTCCGCTGCAGGTCGATGGCCTCCGGCGTGGTGCGCACAGTGGGCGCCTCGACGCCGCCCACGACGCCGGAGACGGTCCCGAGCAGCCCGGTCCGGTGGCCGCCGGCCTCCAGCAGCGACCGCAGGAGGTAGGCCGTCGTGGTCTTGCCGTTGGTGCCGGTGATACCGGCGACCTTCAGGCGCGCGGTCGGGTCGCCGTGCAGCCGGGCGGCCGCGGGCGCCATCGCGGCGCGGACGTCGTCGACGAGCACCTCGGGGACGCCGAGGCCCAGCGGGCGCTGCACGACGAGCGCGACGGCGCCGCGGTCGACGGCCACCTGCGCGAAGTCGTGCCCGTCGCGCGTGAAGCCGGGGACGCAGAAGAACAGGGTGCCGGGGCCGGCCAGGCGATCGTCGTAGGCCAGGTCGGTCACCTCGACGGCCGGGGCGCCCGCGGCCGGCGCGCCCATGACCTCGCGCAGCGTCATCCGGGCGATCCTAGACCGTCGAACCACGGCTCCCGTGGCCGCCGGCGGCCGCCGGCGGCCCGCCCGGGCCCCGCGGCCCGGGGCCGCGGACGGTGAACCCCACGCGCGCGCCGCCCTCGGGCGAGTCGCCGGCGAACACGGTCCCGCCGTGGGCCTCGGCCACCGCCTTGACGATCGCCAGCCCCAGCCCGGCGCCCCCGTCGCGGCGCGAGCGCGAGGCGTCGACCCGGTGGAAGCGGTCGAAGATCCGCGCCCGGTCGCCGACCGGGATGCCGGGCCCGTCGTCGTCGACGGCGAACGCGACGACCCCGGCCGCCCGCCTGGCCTCCAGGCGCACCAGGCCGCCGCTCTCGGTGTGCTCGATGGCGTTCCGCAGGAGGTTGCGCAGCGCCTGCGCGAGGCGGTCGGGATCGGCCGCGAGGTGCACGTCGTCCAGCCGGCCGAGCGCGAAGCGGCGGTCGGCGGTGGCCGCGACGCCCTCCAGCAGCTCGGCGGCGAACGGGGCCACCGCCACGTCGGCGCGCCGGACGAAGGCGTCCTCGTCGGCGTGGGCGAGCACGAGCAGGTCCTCGGTCAGGCGCCCCATGCGGTCGATCTCGGTCAGGACGAGCCGCTCGACGCGGCGCACCTCCTCAGGGCTCGGCGCCGCCTGCAGCGCGAGCACCTCGAGTTGCCCGCGGATCACGGTCAGCGGGGTGCGCAGCTCGTGGGAGGCGTCCGCGACGAACGCCGTCTGGCGGGCGAAGGCGTCCTGCAGGCGGTCGAGCATGCGGTCGAAGGACTCGGCCAGCGCGCGCACCTCCGTCGCCTGCCCGCGCCGCGCCGCCATGCGCGGCGAGAGGTCGCCGCTGTCGACCCGCGCCGCGACCCCGGCCATCCGGCGCAGCGGGGAGGCGACCCCGCCGGCCAGCAGCGTCCCGCCGATCACCGCGGCCAGCAGCGCGAGGGCGCCGCCGAGCCCGAACGCCTTGGCCACGCCGCGCTTGGCGCGCCCGGTCGGCGCCGTGGACTCCCCCAGCCCCAGCAGCACGGGCGTCCCGTCGGCCAGGTGCAGCCGGCGCACGTCCACCAGCAGGTTCCCCGCGTCGGGCAGGTGGCGCTCGGTCAGCCCGGGCTCGGCGTTCAGCAGCGACCGGGCGGCCGCGCGCTCGCGCGCCTCCTGGGCCGGGCTCTCGGTCGCCCCGTCGCCGCCCGGGCCCGCGTTCAGCAGCTCGGGCTCGTTCGTGATCACCGGCCCGCCCGGGATCACGGCGTAGAGCAGCCGCGAGGTGGCCCGGAACGGCTGGCCGCCGGCGGAGCGCTCGGCGGCCACGCGCGCTCCACGCACGCCGCGGGCCGACATGACCGAGCGCGCGAAGGCGTCCATGTCGCTGCGCAGGTCGCGGGCGCTCTGCCGGCGCAGCTCGCTGCCGGTCCCGTGGTAGACGGCGACGAAGGCCAGGCCGGCGCACAGGGCGACGATCGCCGCCACGCCCGCGACCAGCCGCGGGCGCAGGCCGCCCAGCCAGGTCACCTCACCGGTCCGTGAGGCGGTAGCCCACGGAGCGCAGCGTGTCGATCGGGGCGGGCCGGCCCGGCAGCGACAGCTTGCGGCGCAGGTAGCCGACGTAGACCTCGACGATGTTCGTCTGGGGGTCGAAGTCGTAGCCCCACACCGCGCTGAGGAGCTGCTCGCGCGACAGGACCTGGTTGGGGTGGCGCAGGAAGTGCGCCAGCAGGTCGAACTCCTTCGCGGACAGGTGCACCGGCGTGCCGTCGCGGCTGACCTCGCGCGACAGCAGGTCCATCGAGATGCCGGCCGCCGCGAGCTCGGTGGCGCGGGACTGCACCGGGGTGCGCAGGTGCGCGCGCACCCGCGCCGCGAGCTCCTCGAAGGCGAACGGCTTGACGAGGTAGTCGGTCGCGCCCGCGTCCAGGCCCTCGACGCGGTCGGCGACCTCGGCGCGGGCGGTGAGGACGATGACCGGCATCGCGGGCTTCGCCTCGCGGATCGCGCGCAGCACGGCGAGGCCGTCCTTGCCCGGGAGCATGCGGTCGAGCACCAGCAGGTCGATCTCCGACTCGAGGGCGCGGCGCTCGCCGTCGGGCCCGTCGTAGGCGACCTCGACGGCGTGGCCCTCGGCGCGCAGCCCGCGTTCGACGAAGTCGGCGATCGCCGGCTCGTCCTCGACGATGAGGATCCGCATGGACCGCGATGCTAGGCGCTCGGCGGCGGCGTGCCCGTCCCGGGGCGGTTCGGTGGTGGTCATGGACCCAGGTTCCGGCCTACTGGGGCGGGATGCGCAGGTTCTGCAGCGCGAAGGAGGCGATCCGCCCGAAGGCCGGCGCCGCGACGCTGCCGCCGTAGATGTCGCCCTCCGGCTCGTCGACCATCACGGCGATCAGGAGCTTGGGGTGCTCGGCCGGCGCGAAGCCGACGAACGACGCGACGTACTTGGACTTCGAGTACTCGCCCGTGGTCGGGTCGATCTTGTTCGCCGTGCCCGTCTTGCCCGCCAGGTGGTAGCCGTCGATGGCCACCTCCGACGCCGTGCCGCCGGGCGCCAGCACGCCCTTGAGCATGTCGCGCACCTGCTCGGCGACCTTGGCCGAGATCACGCGCCGCCCCGGGGGCTCGGGCACGAGCTTGCCGTCGATCCGGCGCACCACGCGCGGGGAGCGCAGGATGCCGCCGTTGGCGATCGCGCTGTAGGCGGTGGCGATCTGCAGAGGCGTGACCGACTCGCCCTGCCCGATCGGCAGGTTGCCCATCGAGGAGCCCGAGTACTTGTCGACCGGCAGGATCTGGCCGCGCTCCTCGCCAGGGAGGTCGACCCCGGTGGGCTTGCCGAAGCCGAAGCGCCGGACCCACTGGTCGAAGCGCGTCGCGCCCAGCGTGGCGCCGATCTTGATCGCGCCGACGTTGGAGGACTGGGCCAGGATCTCGCTGGTGCTCAGGGTGATCGCGCCGCGCGCCTCCGCCTCGCCGATCGTCCGGTCGGCGACCTGGATCTGAGGTGGCAGGAAGAACGACGTCTCGGGCGTCACCTTGCCGTCCTCCAGCGCGCCGGAGACCGTGAACGCCTTGAACGTGGAGCCGGGCTCGTAGTTGAAGGCGACGGCGCGGTTCTGCTGGGCGCTGACGGGTGCGGCGCCCGGGTCGTTGGCGTCGATCCTGGGCCAGTTGGCCATCGCCAGGATCTCGTTGTCGCGCGGGTCCATCACGATCGCGGTCGCGCCCTTGGGCCGGTACTTGGCCCCGACGCCGGCCAGGACCTGCTCGGCCTTGTCCTGGATCGCGCTGTCGAGCGTGAGCTCGAGGCGGGCGCCGGGCTTGGCGGGCTGCAGGTCGGTGAGCTCGAGGACCTGGCCGAGCGCGTCGCGGACGATGCGGCGCTTGCCCGGCGTCCCGGACAGGATCGAGTTGCGCTCGTACTCGATGCCGCTCAGGCCCTGGTCGTCGGTGCCGACGGAGCCGAGCACCTGCGCGGCGGTGAGCTCGCGCGGGTACTCCCGGCGCTCGCTGGGCGTCAGGGCGATGCCGGCGAGCTTGAGCTTGCCGATCGCGTCCGCCTTGGCGGCGGGCAGCTCGCGCGCGAGGTAGACGAAGCCGGTGTCGCGGCGGGCGAGCTGCTTGACGAGCCCGTCGGCGGGCTTGCCGAGCAGCGGCGCCAGGCGATCGGCGGTCCTGACCGGGTCCTTGACGAGGTACGGCGTGGCGGAGACGTCGTCGGCGGGCTCGGAGACCGCGAGCTCGACGCCGTCGCGGTCGGTGATCGTGCCGCGGCGGGCGGGGACGACCTCGGTGGCGACCTGCTGGGTGGCCGCGGCCTTGGCCAGCGCGTCGCCCCGGATCGTGCCGATGTAGAGCGCGCGCGCCAGCGCGATGCCGAGGAGGGCGAGGAAGACCGCGAAGAGGAGCCCGATGCGGCGGTCGAGCAGCGGCATGGCCTAGCCCTGCGCGCCGGTGGTGGCGCCGGATGCACCGCCGGCGAGCGTGCCGCCCGACGTGCCCTGGGTGGGCGCGGCGGCCGGGGCGGTGGTGCCCGTCGCGGCCGGCGCCGCGGCCTGCGGC
>JAICJK010000111.1 GCA_025928415.1 Solirubrobacteraceae bacterium
CTCGAGCCGCACGAGCCCGCCGTCGCCCGGCGTGATCGTGATCATCCGCCGGCGCGGGCGCCGCGGCGCGCCCGCCGGCGCGACCGTGAAGCGCTCGGCCGCCGCGCGCAGCGCGACGCGCATCTCCAGCAGCGCGAAGCTCGCGCCGAGGCAGCGCCGCCGGCCGCCGCCGAACGGGATCCACGTGTAGGTCCCCGGCTTGGCGGTCAGGAAGCGCTCGGGCCGGAAGGCGTGGGGCTGCGGGTAGATCGCCGGGTCGTGGTGGACGAGGTACGCGCTGCCGATCAGCACCACGCCCTCGGGGTAGCTCCAGCCGCCGATCTCGACGGGCTGCTTGACCAGCCGCGGCTCCGGGTTGGGCAGCACCGGCCGGCGGCGCAGGACCTCGTCGATCGTCGCCTCGAGGTACGCGTCGTCGCCGGCCGCCAGCAGGTCCTGCGCCTCCGGCGCGCGCGCGAGCTGCTCGAAGGCGAAGGCCAGCGAGGACGCCGTCGTCTCGTGCCCGGCCACGAGCGCGGTGAGCAGCTCGTCGCGGATCTCCGCATCGGTCATCGGCGAGCCGTCGGCGTGCTCGGCGCCCAGCAGCATCGCCAGCACGTCGTCGCGATCGGCGGCCTCGCGGCGGCGCTCGGCCATCAGCGCGTACAGCTCGCGGTCGACCTCCGCCCGGTCGCGCTCGAAGCGCCCGAACCGCCCGCGGTCGCGCAGCACGCGCTGGGCGGCGGGCAGCAGCGAGAGCGGGCTGTCGCCGAAGGACAGGATCGCGGTGAGGCGATCGCGCAGGCCCTCCAGCCGCGCGCCCTCGTCGAGGCCGAACACCGCCCGCAGGATGATCTCGAGCGTGAGGCGCTGCAGGCGCGGGTGCAGCGCGACCGGCTCGCCCACCGGCCAGCTCGCGAGCTCGCGCTCGGTGAGCTCGGTCATGAGCCCGGTCAGCCGCTGCATGCGGTCGCCGTGGAAGGCCGGGAGCAGCAGCCGGCGCTGCTCGAGGTGCGGGGCCTCGTCGAGCAGGATCACCGAGTTGGCGCCGACGACCGGCTCCAGCAGGCGCGCGCCCTCCCCGGGGTGCAGGACGTCGGGCGGCGCCGTGAACAGCTCGCGCAGGTCCTCGGGGTCCGACAGCACGACGAACGGCGGCTGGCCCAGCAGGCGCATCGTGAAGCGGGGCCCGTAGCGATCGCGCAGGCGCTCGAGATAGCTCGTCGGACGCGCCCACCAGCCGATCGTCTGCAGCGTCACCGGCGCGGACGGTCCCGGGGGCAGCTTGGCCTGCATCGTCCTCGTCCTCCCGCGGTAGGGTCTGGAGTGCCGATGAGTATATGTACTCGCCAGTATGAGTCAACCCCCGCCGCGGAACGCGAGGTCGGCTGGATGCCGCGCGAAGCGGTCGGCTGGATGCCGCGCGGAAAGGTCGCCTGATGCCGCGCGGCGAGTTCGACCGCAGCCCGCGCAAGGCCGCCACGCGCGCGCGGCTGCTCGACGCCGCCGCGCGCGTCTACGCCGCGCGCGGCTTCGCGGGCGCGACGCTCGACGACGTCGCGGAGCAGGCCGGCCTGACCAAGGGCGCCGTGTACGGGCACTTCGGCTCCAAGGACAACCTCCTGGTCGCGCTCATGGAGGAGTACCTGGCCGCCGAGATCGCCGAGCAGGTCGCGCTGTTCGACCGCCACGAGACGACGTGGAAGCGCCCGCTGGCCGGAAGCGACCGCTGGATGCAGGAGCTCGACGAGGCGCCGGACGCCTTCCGCCTGCTCGTCGAGTTCTGGCTGGCCGCCGCGCGCGACGAGCGGTTGCGCGAGCGCTTCGCCGCGGGCCTGGAGGCCATGCGCGCGACGTTCGCGGGCTTCGCGGGCGACAGCGCCGCCGACGCCGGGCTGGGCGCCTCGCCGGAGACGGCGCGCCACTTCGCCAACGTCATGCTGGCGCTGAGCATCGGCCTGGGGATGCTCCGCGTGGCCGACCCCGAGCAGGTCTCCCCCGGCCTGCTCGGCACGGCGCTGTCGGTGCTGATCCGCGGCGTGGAGCGCGACGCGGAGCTGCGCGCCGCGATGGCCGACCCGCAGGCGCGCGGCACGTAGCCGGCCACGGCCGGCCCCGCGATCGATCTCGATCCGGCGCGCGCCGGACCGCTGTTCAGGAGACCGTCAGGAAACCGGCGCCGGCACGCGTCACCATCCGCGGGTGCGAACCGCGCCGACCGTCGGCCTCGCCGGATCGGCGACCGCCGCCGGGACGTGGGAGGGAGTGCGGGTGCGCGCCGGGCGCCTGGCGGCCGCGCGCGTTCCGGAGCTGCTCGGCATCGCGCTGCTGATGGCGTGGGCGGTGCATGCGCGCACGCGGGACCTCGGCGCGCCGCTGTGGATCGACGAGGGCATCTCGATGGGCATCGCCCGTCATCCGCTGACCGCGATTCCGCCACTGCTGCGCCAGGACGGCTCGCCCCCGCTGTTCTACGTGCTGCTGCACTGGTGGACCGGCCTGTTCGGCGCCACGGTGCGCTCGGGCCACGCGCTGGCCCTGCTGTTCGCGGTCCTGGCGATCCCCGCCGCCGCCTGGGCCGCCTGGCGGCCCTTCGGCCCCCGGGCCGGCGTGGCCGCCGCGGCGATCGTCGCCCTGGACCCGTTCGCAGCCGGCTACGCCGACGAGCTGCGCATGTACTCGCTGCTGCTGCTGTGCGGCCTGCTGGCCACCGGCGCCTTCCTGCGCGCGTTCGTCGTCGCGCCCGGGCATCGTGCGTGGTCTGCGGCGTTCGCGGTGGCCCTGGCCGCCGTGCTGTACGCGCACAACTGGGGGCTGTTCTTCGGCGCGGCGGCGGGGCTGGCGTGGCTGATGCTCGTCGCCGTGGCCGGGCCGCGGCGACGCGCGCTGCTGATCGGCGGCCTCATCGCCTTCGGGGGCGCGGCGCTGCTCTTCGCTCCGTGGGTCCCGACCGTGCTGGACCAGGCGGCCCACACGGGCGCGCCGTGGTCGCACGCACCCGGGCCGGCCTCCATCGGGCACGCCTCCACGCGCATGCTCGGCGGCCAGCCGTCCGAGACGGTGCTCCTGCTGTTCGCCGCGGCGGGCCTCGGCGGCCTGCTGCGCCGGCGCTCGAGCCCGCCGGCCCGCGCCCTGGCCGCGGGCATCGTCCTGGCCGCGGGGACCTTCGCGGTCGCCTACGCCTGGTCCAACCTCTCGTCGCCCGCCTGGGCGCTGCGCTACCTGAGCATCGTCCTGGCCCCGGCCGCCGTCGTCATCGGCGCCGGGCTGGCGCGGACCGGCCCGGTGGCGGCGCTCGTCCTCGCCGTGCTGTTCCTCACCGGCTGGTACGACAACCCGACGCACGACGCGCTCGCGCACAAGAGCAACGTCTCGGTCGTCGCGGCCCGTCTCGGCGGCCGCCTGCGCGCCGGTGACGTGGTGTTCTCGACCCAGCCGGAGTCGGTCCCGGTGCTGCGGTTCTACCTCCCCGGAGGCCTGCGCTACGCGACGCCGCTCGGGGCCGTTCCGGACCCCGGCGTGGTCGACTGGCGCGATGCCCTGACGCGGCTGGACCGCCCGGCGGCCGACGCGATGCTGCGCGGCCTGCTCGCCGGGCTGCGGCCGGGCGGGCGCCTGCTGCTCGTCCAGCCGCACTTCGCCAGCCCCGGTGCCCCCTGGACGCGCCGCATCCGCATCCTGGCCCACGAGGCGATCCGCGACGTGCACGCCGACCCGTCGCTCCGCATCGCGCACAAGGTGATCCCGCACCGCGGCTACAACCGCTCCGAGGTCTCGGGCCTCCTGGTCGAACGCCGCCCGGCCGCCCGTGCTCCGCACGCCTGACCGGGGACGGCTCGCGGCGGCGCTGGCGCTCGTGGTGCTGATGGCTGCCGGCGGCGCGCTGCGCGTGCACCGGGCCGACGTGGCCCACGGGCGCCTGTCCGCGGACGAGCGCGCCTACCTGCGCCTCGCGCGCGACGCCGCGGACCGCGGCAACTGGGGCGACTTCGGGCTCAAGCAGCCGTTCCGGTGGGCGCCGGTCACCCCGCTGGTGTTCGCGGCCGTGGCCCGGATCAGCGGCCGCCCCGTCGGCTGGGGCGTGGCCTTCGCCACCCAGGCGGTGGCCGGGACGCTCCTGATCGCCGCGACGTTCGCGCTCGCGCTGCTGCTGGCCGGCCTGCCCGCGGCCGTCGCGGCCGCGACCGGCGTGGCGCTCTACCCGCCGCTGATCTGGGCGACGGGCACGGCCGGGACCGAGGTGCTCGGGGCGCTCGCGATCGCGCTGGCCGCGATCGCGCTGGCGTGGGCCTGGGCGCGTGGCCGCCCGGCCGCGTTCGCGCTCGCGGGCCTGGTGCTCGGCGGCGCGACGCTCGTGCGCGGCGACCTCGTCGCCGCCGCCGTGCTGATGCCCGCGGTCGCCGGGCTGGTGGCCGGCCGCGCCCGCCGGCGGTGGCGAGCGGGGCTGCCGGCGGCGGGGGCGATGCTGGCCGGCGCGCTCGTGGCGATGGCGCCCTGGTCGGCCTTCGCCTCGGCCCACGCGCACCGCTTCGTGCCGGTCACCGACGGCGGCGCGGCGAACCTGTTCGTCGGCACCTACCTGCCGGGCGACGGCACGATCTTCGGGGTCAAGCACGACTTCGCCGCCGCGACGCGCCGGGTGCACCCGATGGTGCGCCGCGTGCCCGCCTTCCGGCTCCAGGAGAACCTCGTCCTCGACGCCGTCGCCGCCGAGCATCCGCGCGCCTCGCGCGAGGCGTCGCTGCGCGCGGCGGCGTCGGACAACCTGCGCCGCTACGCGCTCGGGCGCCCGCTCGCGTTCGCGGGCATGGAGGCTCGCAAGCTGTGGAGGATGTGGGGCGGCCCCTACACGGGCACGCTGCACCGCGACGCTCCCGCGACGACGTGGCTGCACCGCGCGCTGGTCGCCCTGGCGCTCGCGGGCCTGGCCGCTGGGCTGATCCGCGTGCGCGACCGCCGCCTGGCGCTGCTCGCCTCGCTGGCGGCGATCACGACGATCGTCGACGTCGCGTTCGTGTCCGAGGCCCGGCACAACGTGCGCCTGTTGCCGGTCCTGCTCGCCGCCGGGGCGGCCGGGTGGGTCCGGGTCGCCGGGCTACGGTTCTCACCCCGCCCGCACCCGGGCGAACGCGAACCGGCCGGCCCCGTGGCCGCGACAGGTCAGCGCGATGCGGGTGGGTGACGAGCCGGCGGCCGCCGGCCCGGCGTCGAGACGCGTCGTGGCGCCCGAGCCGTCGCCGGCGTAGGTCGCCACGTGGCCGCCGGGCGCCAGGGAGACGAGCAGCCGGATGCGGCCGGGCGGCGCCGCGATCGAGGGGCCCGCGCGCACCCCGGACGGCGACGCGGTGAACGCGCGGATGCGACCGCGGCGGACCTCGATGCCCCGTACGCCGCGCCCGAGGTCGACCGCCAGGCCGATCGCGGCGTCGCCGGTGGGCGGGTCGACCATCGTGACGGCAGTCAGGCGGTCGACGACCGTCTGACGGGCGACGAACGCCAGCGGCCCGTCGCACGACAGCGTCAGCTTGCCGCCGCGCACCGTCGCCGCCGGCGGCGCGTCGAACAGCCACTCCCACCCTTGCTGCAGGCCGGCCCGGAAGCCGTCGGAGAAGCCCTCGGCCGGGGGCGACTGCGGGGCGCCGGTGGGCGAGGCGGCGACGCCGGCCGGCGTGGCGACCACCGGCCAGCCGTCCGCGCCGATCCTCACCCGATCCAGCAGCACCTGGCGCCGCAGGCCGAAGACGTCGTCCGCGCGATAGGCGTGGTGCAACAGCAGCAGCCCCGCGCCGGGCACCCGGATCACGGTCCCGTGGCCCGGGCACCGCCAGCCCGGGCCGTCGCGCAGCACGGGGTTGGCCGGATCCTTGATGTAGGGCCCCTCGAGCCGGGCGGCGACGGCCACGCCCTCCGCGTAGGCGCACCGGACGCCGCAGCACAGGCCGCCCGAGTAGAACAGCAGGTAGCGGCCGCCGGCCCGGATCAGCGACGGGCCCTCCGTGATGCCCCCCTCCCAGGGCTCCGTGGGAGCGATCAGCGCATGCGGGGCGCCGCGGGCCTTCAGGCCCTTGGCGTCCAGGCGCTGCAGCATGATGGCGCCGCCGCGGCCGAGCGCCTTGAACAGCAGCCAGCGCGAGCCGTCGGCGTCGCGGACCGGCTGGGCGTCGATCGCGCCGCCGCGCGGGCACGTCACCCGCCCGCGGTAGCGCCAGGGCCCGGTGGCGACCGCGGCGGTGCTCAACGCGATGCACGGCCTGCCGCCGGAGCGGGCCGCGCTCCAGTAGGCCAGCAATCGGCCGGGCTCGGAGGCCAGCTCCGGGGCCCACAGCTTGCCGCTGACCCACGCCGGCGGCCGCGGCAGCACGGCGCCGATCTGCCGCCAGTCGACGAGGTCGCGCGAGCGGAAGACCGGGAAGGCCGGGGCCCACGCGCTGCTCGTCGCGCTGGCGAGGAACTGCCCGCCGGCTCGCACGATCGTCGGATCGGGATGGTCTCCGGCGATGACGGGGTTGGCGTAGGTCGGCGCGGCCAGGGCCAGCGCGACGAGCAGCAGGCCGAGTCGGCGCACGGCGCCAATGGTGGCGGGTGGGCAGGCGGCACCCGCCGCAGGCCCGGGCCTCAGACGCCCACGCGCAGGATCCGGTCGTCCCCGGCGCGCGGCGACCCGCGGCCGTCGCGGTTGGACGTCGTCACCCAGAGCGCCCCGTCCGGGGCGCGCACCACGGTGCGGATGCGCCCGTAGCGGCCGCGCAGCAGCGGCGCGCGCTTGGTCGCCCTCGTTCCGTGGAGGCGCACCCGCAGCACGGCGCGACCCTGCAGCGCGCCCAGATAGAGCGTGTTCCCGATGATCGCCGCGCCGCTGGGCGACGCCTCGGCGGTCGGCCACGTCACCTTCGGGTTGACGAAGCGGCCGCCGCGCGTGGGCCCGACGCCCTCGACGACCGGCCAGCCGCCGTTGTCCCCGGCGTGCACGAGGTTGACCTCGTCGAAGCGGTTCTGGCCGAACTCGCTCGCCCACAGCCGCCCGCGCGCGTCCCACGCCAGGCCCTGGACGTTGCGATGGCCGGAGCTCCACACCAGCGACCCGCGGCGCGGGTTGCCGGCCGGCGCGCTCCCGTCGGGGTTCATCCGCAGGATCTTGCCGTTGCGCGAGGCGGGATCCTGCGCGAGGCCGGCGTCGCCGGTCTCCCCCACCCCGGCGTAGAGCTTGCCGTCGGGCCCGAAGGCGATCCGCCCGCCGTCGTGGATCGCGCCCTTGCGCAGCCCGGTGACGATCGGGCGCAGCCGGCCGCCGAGGCGGAAGCGGACGATCCGGTTGTCGGACGCGGCCGTGTAGTAGGCGTAGACGAGGCGGTCGCGGGCGTAGTGCGGCGAGACCGCCAGCCCCAGCAGGCC
>JAICJK010000088.1 GCA_025928415.1 Solirubrobacteraceae bacterium
ACGGCGCGGGGGGCTCCGAGCCGGTGCTGCAGCTCGACCCCGCCGAGCTGACCGCCGCGCTCGGCGACGGCCACGTCGCGCTGACCCCGACGGAGTTCCGGCTGCTCGCCGCGCTCGCGGCCGCGGCGGGGCGCGCGGTGGCGCGCCAGGCGCTCGTGCGCGGCGCCTGGCCGCACGGCGCGATCGTGCACGACAACACGCTCGACGTGTACATCGCCCGGCTGCGCCGCAAGCTGCGCGGCCTCCCCGGGGCGCCGGAGATCGTCACCGTGCACAACGTCGGCTACCGGCTGGCATGACGCGGCGCGTCCGGGACATCGGCCTGCGCGGGCGGCTGGTGGCCTCGGTCGTGATCGCGGTCGGCACGCTGCTCGTCGCGCTGGTGGGCGTGTACAACGTCGTGCTCGACCACCGCCTCGCCCACGAGGTCAACGCGATCCTGGGCGCCCGGGCCGAGTCGGGCCTCAGCCGCGTCCAGGTCCGCGACGGCCGCGTCAGCGTCGGGCGCCCGGTGGGGACCAGGGAGCCCGACACGCCGCTGTGGATCTTCGCCGGCGAGAAGATCCTGCTGCGGCCCGAGGAGCCCGACGCGGCGGCCGACCGCGCGGCCCGGTCGCTGGTCGGCGGCCCGAAGCGCTTCCACGAGGTCGAGGCCACCGAGCGCAAGCTGCTCGCCGTTCCCGTGAGGTCGCACGGGCGCATCGTGGCCACCGTCGTCACCTCGGTGTCGGTCGCCTCCTACGACCACATCCAGAAGGTGGTCCTGCTGACCTCCGTCGTCCTCGCGGCGCTGGTCCTCGCCGCCGTCGCGCTGGCGGCCTGGTGGCTGGTGGCCGGCGCGCTGCGGCCGGTGGCGCGGATGACCGCCCAGGCGGCGGAGTGGAGCGAGCGCGACCTCGAGCGCCGCTTCGCCCAGGGGACGCCGCACGACGAGCTCAGCCAGCTCGCCGCCACGCTCGACGAACTGCTGGACCGCGTCGCGGCGGCGCTGCGGCGCGAGCAGCGCTTCTCGGCCGAGGTCTCCCACGAGCTGCGCACGCCGCTGGCGGGCATCCGGGCCGAGGCGCAGCTCGCCCTGCGCCACCGGCAGACCCCGGAGGAGGCCCGCGCGGGCTTCGCGCGCGTCCTGCGCACCGCGGACCAGATGCAGGGCGCGCTCGCCGCGCTGATGGAGGCCGCCCACGCCGGGCTGGACGGCGGCCGCGGGACGAGCGCGGCTCGCGAGGGCGCGGCGGCCGCCGTCCGCGGCTGCGAAAGGGCGGCCGCGCGGCGCGGCCTGACGATCGACCTGGACGTCGCCGACGGGCTGCGCGTGGGCGCGCGCGCCGACCTGGTGGAGCGCATCGTCGCGCCGCTGCTCGAGAACGCCTGCCGCTACGGGCGGGCCAGCGTGCGGGTGTCGGCCACGGCCGCGCCGGGTGCCGTCGTCTACACGGTGCAGGACGACGGGCCCGGCGTCCGCGAGGAGGAGCGCGAGGCGATCTTCGAGCCGGGGGCGCGCGGGACGGCCGCCGACGGGGAGCCCGGGTCGGGGCTCGGGCTGGCGCTCGCCCGCCGCCTGGCGCGCACCGCGGGCGGGGACGTGCACGCCGTCCCGGCCGCTGAGGGCGGCCGCTTCGTCGCCCAGCTCCCGCGGCGCTAGTAGCGGTCCTCCCCGCTGGCGGCCCGGCGCGGGCTGCACGGTGACGTGCACGCGCGTCGCGCGGGTGCGACTTCCGGCGCGTGACCGTGTTGGGCCTCCCCGATGGCCCATCGCCCCGCGTCCGGATCCAGGCTCCTCGGGACGGCAGTGCTCGGCGCGCTGCTGCTCGCGCTGCTGGGCGCCGCCCCGGCGCTGGCCGACTGCCCCGGCGCGACGCCGGCGACGAGCTGCCCGTGGGTCGGCGCCGGCATCATCGGCCAGCGCGGGGAGGGCGTCCTGCGCTTCCCGCAGGCGGTCGCGGTCGGGCCCGACGGGCTGATCTACGTGGCCGACCAGGGCTCGCACGTCGTGCAGGTCTTCGACCCGTCGGGCGCGTTCGTCCGCGAGGTCGGCGTCGCCGGCACGCGGCCGGGGGAGCTCGGGGCGGTCGGGGCGATCGCCGTGGCTCCGGACAACACGCTGCTGGTCGCCGACAGCGCCAACCGCATCGCGCGCTTCGATGCGAGCGGCGCGCTCATCCACGCCTGGGGGCGCAGCGGCACCGGCGTCGGCGAGTTCCACTTCGGCGCCGGCGGCGGCAACGACGCGGGCGCGGGCGGCGGCCTGGCCGTCTCCGGCCAGTACGTCTACGTCGCCGACACGGGCAACGACCGCATCCAGCGCTTCACGATCGACGGCGGTCACGGCGCGGTGATCGTCCCGCCCGGCAAGCTCGACAAGCCGCAGGGCCTCGCGGTCCGGGGCACGCGCCTGGCCGTCGCCGACGACCGGCACCACCGCATCGTGGTCTTCGACACCGGCGGGCATCAGCTCGCCACCGTGGGCGCGGGCCCCGGGCCGGGTCCCGGGCAGCTCGCGAACCCCTACGACGTCGCCTTCGATCCCCAGGGCCGCCTGTTCGTGGCCGACGACCTCAACCACCGCGTCGTCCGCTTCAACACGGCCCCGCACTACCCCTACAAGGCCCGCTGGGGCTCCTACGGCACCGCGCCCGGGCAGCTCGCCTACCCGCGCGGGATCGCCACCGACGCCCAGGGCAACGTCGTCGTCGCCAACACCGGCAACGACCGCGTCGACGTCTTCGACCGGACCGGCGCGCTGCTGCGCTCGTTCGGCACCTCGGGGCGCGCGACGGGGCAGTTCGACCAGCCGCTCGGCGTCGGCGCCGACGCCGCGGGGTTCCGCGCCGTGGCCGACGCGGTCAACGGGCGCCTGCAGCTCCTTGCCCCGGACGGGTCGATCGCCACGGCGTGGGGCTCGCCGGCCCCCGGTCCCACGGTCCTGCCGCGGGCCGTCGCGGTCGTCTTCGACGCGGCGGGCGACGCCTACGTCCTGGATCAGCGCCGCGCGCGGATCGTCGTCTTCAGCCGCGCGAGCGGCCTGCCGGTCAGGACGATCGGCGCACCCGGCAGCGGGCCCGGGCGGCTGCGGTCGCCGGCCGCGCTGGCGATCGACGCCGCCGGCACGATCAGCGTCGCCGACACGGGCAACGACCGGATCGCGCGGTTCACGGTCAACGGGACCTACCTGGGGTCGATCACCGGCGTGCCGGGCGCGCGCGGCATCGCGGCGACCCCGGACGGCATGTCGCTCTACGTCGCCGACGACGCGAACCACATCACCCGCCTGAGCCCGGGCGGCGACGAGCTCGACGACTTCGGCGGCACCGGCACCAAGCTCGGCAAGCTCAACGCGCCCGCCCAGCTCGCGCTCGACGGCGCGGGGAACCTGTGGGTGGCCGACCGCGGCAACAACCGCGTGCAGCAGTTCGGCCCCGACGGCCAGCGGCTGCTGGCCTTCGGGACCCGGGGGACGGGGCTCGGGCAGTTCGTCCACCCGACCGGGATCGCCGTCGACTGCCGCGGCGGGCTGACCGTGACCGACAGCGACAACGGGCGCGTGCAGCAGTTCGCGCTCGCGGCGCCGTCCCCGTCGCCGGCCGCCTGCGGGGCGCTCGCCGCCCTGGCCACGCCGCCGCCGCCCAAGCTGCCGACGCTGCCCTCGCCGGTCGGGCCGCAGGTCGGCCTGCGCGTGCTGCGCAGCACCGGGCTGCTGCGCCTGCGCAACCTCGCGCTGCGCGTCGGCTGCGACACGACCTGCCGCCTGACGACGTCGGGGACGGCCACACCGCTCAGCCGGCCGGAGAAGGGCAGGAAGGCCGTCGCGGTGACGCTGTCCGCCGCGCCGCGCACGATCAAGGCGGGCCAGAGCGCCGTCGTGCGCCTGCGGGTGACGCGCCGCCAGGTCGCGCGCCTGCGCCGCGCGCTGCACCACCGCCGCGCGCTGCGGGTCGACCTCCAGCTCTCGGCCACCTCCGCCGGCGAGCAGGAGGCCACGACGCTGTCGCGGACCGTGCGGGTGGTGGGCTGAGCGATGATGCTCCGGTGCTGCGCTGCGACCTGGATCCCAGGACCCATCTGCGCCTGCTCGGCGAGGCCGACGCGACCGAGCTCGCGGCGCTCGTGCGCGCCAACCGCCACCACCTCGCCCCATGGATGCCGTGGGTGGGGGAGGAGTCGCCGAGCGCCACGCTGGCCTTCATCCGCGGCACGCGCCGCCAGCTCGCCGAGGAGAACGGCTTCCAGACGGCGATCGTGCACGACGGGGCGATCGCCGGGGTCGTGGGCTTCCACGGCGTCGACCGGGTCAACCGCGCCACCAGCATCGGCTACTGGCTGGCCGCCGACCGCCAGGGGCAGGGGATCATGACCCGCGCGGTCGCCGCGCTCGTGGGTCACGCGCTGACCGCGTGGAAGCTGCACCGGGTCGAGATCCGGGTGGCCACCGGCAACGCGCGCAGCCGGGCGATCCCGGAGCGCCTGGGCTTCCGCCGCGAGGGGACGCTGCGGGGCGCCGAGCGCCACGGCGAGCGCTTCCTGGACCTCGACGTGTTCGCCCTGCTGGCGCCCGAGTGGCGCGGCGCACCGTGAAGCTGACTGTTGCGCCGCGGCGTCAGGTAGGGTCGCCGTCATGTCCCCGCTCCGTCGTGTCGCGACCGGCCTCGCGGTCGCGCTGATCGCCGCGCTGGCGCCCGGCGCCGCGCAGGCGGCGCCTCCCGCCTCGTGCCCCAACCCCGGCCCCGCGACGGCCGGCGTGACGAGCCATCAGGTGTTCACCGGCTCGTTCAGCCGCGCGCTGGCGGGCTCCTACGTGATGGTCCCGTTCGACGTCCCGGCGGGCACGACCCAGGTCCGCGTGCGCTACTGCTGGGACAAGCCCGAGAACAGCACGGCGGTCTCGCACACGCTCGACCTCGGGATCTACGAGCCGCGCAAGGCCGGCGACACCGTCTGGGGCGTGCCGGAGTTCCGCGGCTGGGGGGGCTCGAGCCACCCGGACGTCGCGCTGTCCGACCAGGGCTTCTCCACCCAGGCGCAGTACCTCGCGGCGCCCAAGGCCTACATCCCCGGCCGCACGACGCGCGGCTTCGAGCCCGGGCCGATCCCGGCCGGCCGCTGGGCCGCCGAGCTGGGCGTGGGCGCCGTCCTGCCGCCGCCGGACGACGCGACGGGCGAGGTCGGCTGGCGCGTCGAGGTCGAGCTGTCGAACGCCCCGGCCTACGCCGACCCGGCGACCGCCTACGCCAAGACGCCGTACGACTCGGCGCCCGCCAAGACGGGCGCGGGCTGGTACGCGGGCGACTTCCACGTCCACTCCGAGCACTCGGCGCTGGGCAACGCGCCGATCTCGCAGATCCTCGACTACGCCTTCGGGCCGGCGGGCCTGGACTTCACCGCGCTCTCGGACTACGTCACCGACAGCGCGTGGGGCGAGATCGGCCGCTACCAGCCCCAGCATCCCGGCAAGCTCGTGATCCCGTCCTCCGAGGTCGTCACCTACCACGGGCACCTCGGCAACCAGGCCTCCGGCCGGGTCGTCGACTACCGCACCGGGCCGATCGAGGAGTACACCGGGGGCACGGCCACCGACGCGGTGACGCCGCTGCGCGCCGCGCGGCCGCCGAGCACGATCTTCGACCAGATCCACGCCGGCGGCGGCTTCACGATCATCAACCACCCGCGGATCTTCCCGCCGACGTCGCCCGCGCTGGAGGCGTTCTGCCGCGGCTGCTACTGGAACTACTCCGACGCGGACACCGACTTCGCGAAGGTCGACGGCATCGAGCTGTTCAACTCGGCCGAGGACATCGCGGGCGTCAACGCCCCGAACCCGTTCAACGCGGACGCGGTCACCTACTGGCAGCACGCGATGAGCCTCGGCCACCGCATCGCCGCCGTCGGCGGCAGCGACGACCACCAGGGCGGCGCGGGCTCCGGCCCGACCTACGCACCCGTCGGGACGCCGGCCACGATGGTCTACGCCGACGAGCTGTCGGTGGCGGGCATCGAGCGCGGCGTCAAGGCCGGCCACACCTACGTCAAGCCGCTCGGGGTGACCGGGCCGAACCTGAGCCTGACCGCGAAGGACCAGGCGCCCGGCGGTGCCGGCCCGGTGATGATGGGCGACGCGATCACCGGCAGCGCGGTGCGCATCAGCGCGCAGACGGCCAACGCCAAGTTCGACAAGGGCCAGGTCCTCGAGCTGCAGCGGGACGGGACCACCGTCGCGTCGGCCACGCTGACGGGCCCGACGGCCTCGCTGACCTACGACGCCACGCAGTCCGGCCGCTACAACCTCGTCGTCGAGCGGGCCAGCCACGTCATCGAGGCGCTCTCGAGCCCGATCTACGTGACCGTCGGGCCGGCCACCCCTCCGGTGCTCGCCGAGCTCAAGCTGAAGGTGACCGGCCTGCCGGGCAACGCCGCCGCCACGCACTCGGGCCGGCTGGGCGTGACGGTCATCAACCGCGGCGGGACGCTGGTGGGGCTGCGCGCCAGGCTGCGCGTGCAGCACGGCCCGGTCGTGGCCCGCACGGTGGCGGCGGTCAGGCTGCCGGCGCGCCGCGCCGCGCGCCTGAACCTCGAGCTGGCCGGCCGACCCCCGCTCGCCCGCGGGCGCTACGTCCTGGTGCTCAGGGCCCGCGACACCGGCGGCCACCGCGGGAGGCTGCGGATGGTCGTGCAGCTGAAGTAGGCCGCGAGGCCGTCGGGCCGGCGCTACAGCGCCGCGAGCAGGCGGTCGAGGTCCGCCGAGGAGTTCCACGCGCCCACGGACGCCCGGAGGTAGGGCGTCCCGGGCAGCGCGCGCACCACGACGCCCGCCGCCGTCAGCCGCTCCAGCGCGGCGTCCGGGTCGGCCTCCTCCCAGGCGACGATCGTCGTCGCGTCCCGCGGCACGACGCGGCGGCCCGCGTCCTGGAGGCCGCGGGCGAGCGCGGCCGCCTGGGCGGCGGCCCGGGCGTGGACGTCCGGCCAGCCTGCGTCCTCGAGGACCGCGGCCGACGCGGCCGCCGCCCGCAGCACCTGCGTGGACTGCGCGAAGGTGTCGTGCGCCCGGGCGTCGGGCCAGGGGCGGGCGTCGAGGCCCTCCGAGGGATCCGCGAGGTTGGGGTAGGTGGGGCCGATCGGCGCCAGGCGGTCGCGCCAGCGCGGCGCGACCCACAGCATGCCGGTGCCGACGGGCCCGCAGAGCCACTTCTGCCCGGCGCCCGCGTAGAACGCGCAGCCCAGCGCGCCGAGGTCGATCGGCACCGCGCCCGCGCCCTGGGCGCCGTCGAGCAGCACGGGGATCTCGCGCCCGACCTCGGCGAGGCCCGCGGGCGCCAGCCGCCCGGTGATCCAGCTCACGTGCGAGCAGGCGACGAGCCTCGTGCGGGCGGGGTCGACCGCGTCGGCGAGCGCCTCGAGCGGCGCGGTGCGCACCTCGATCCCGAGCGTGCGCCGTGCGGCGGCCAGCGGCCCGAGCAGGCCGGGGTGCTCGTCGGGCGCCGTGAGCACCTCGTCGCCGGGCCGCAGGCCGAGGCCGGCCAGCACGCGCACCATCCCCTCGCTCGTGGCGGTAGTCAGCGCGACGTCGCTCCGGTCGGCGCCCAACGCGGCGGCGTAGCGATCGCGCAGGTCCTCCTTGGCCGCCTGCATCGCCTCGAAGTACGCCTTGCCGCGGCCCTGCTCGGCCGACCGCAGCGCGCTGTCGGCGCCGGAGCGCAGCGCCTGCGCGGCCAGCGGCCCGCACGTGCCGGCGTTGAGGTAGGCGACCTGCTCGAAGACGGGGAACTGCTCGCGGAGCGCCTCGACCGGGGTGATGGGCACGGCGCCACGATATCCCGCGCGATCGCGCGGCGATTGCGCCGCGATGGACCACCCGGGCCCGACGCGATCGCGCGGCGATGGCGCGGCTACCGGCCGCAGACCGGCCACGGCGACGCCCCGGCCCGCGCGTAGAGCGCGGCGGCGCGGCGGTCCTGCTCGGCCTCGGGAGCTGCGGCGGGGTCGCCCGAGCCGCCGACCGACGCCCAGGTCCCGGAGTCGAACTGGTACTTGCCGCGGAACGTCCCGCCGCCGCCGACCGCGGCGGGGTTGCCGCCGGACTCGCACAGCGCGATCGCCTGGAGGGCGGCGGGCACGGCGGG
>JAICJK010000353.1 GCA_025928415.1 Solirubrobacteraceae bacterium
AACACGCCCGCGCTGGCCACGCTGCTGCTGCTCGCCGACCAGGTCGAGTGGATGCTCGGCAACGGCGGGCTGGACTGGTGCGTCGGGCGCACGCGCGCGTCCTCCGAGCACCTGTACGCGTGGGCGGACGCCTCGGCGTTCGCCTCGCCGTTCGTCGCCGATCCCGCCAAGCGGTCGCTGGTGGTCGGCACCGTCGACTTCGCCGAGGAGGTCGACGCCGCCGCCGTCGCCGCGGCTCTGCGCGCCAACGGCATCGTCGACGTCGAGCCCTACCGCAAGCTCGGCCGCAACCAGCTCCGCGTCGGCATGTTCCCCGCCATCGACCCGGGCGACGTGGCGGCGCTGACCGCCTGCGTCGACTACCTCGTCGAGCGCCTCTAGCGCCCCCGCCGCTCGCCGACCGCCCACCGTCGACCGCCGCCCGCCCGCCCCCGCACGCACGCCCGCCGCCCGAGAGGAACCGCCCGATGTCCGCCCACGCCGCCGAGCCGACCCAGACGACCGCCCCGCCCGCCGCCGGCGCCCGCCCGCGGGTCCTCGTCGCCGAGAAGATCGGCGAGTCCGGCATCGAGCTGCTCCGCGAGCACTTCGACGTCGACGTCCGCACGGACTGGGCCGACGGCGAGCTGGAGGAGGCGATCGGGGACTACGCGGGCATCCTCATCCGCTCGGCGACCAAGCTCACGCCCGAGCTGATCGCCCGCGCCACGAGCCTGCGGGCGATCGGGCGCGCCGGGGTCGGGGTCGACAACGTCGACGTCCCGGCGGCGACCAAGCGCGGCATCGTGGTCGCCAACGCGCCGCAGTCCAACGTCGTCACCGCCGCCGAGCACACGCTCGCGCTGCTGCTCGCCCTGGCCCGCAACATCCCGCAGGCGCACGCCAGCCTCGTCGCGGGCCGCTGGGACCGCTCGAAGTACTCCGGCATCGAGCTCATGGACAAGACGCTCGGCATCCTCGGCTTCGGGCGCATCGGGCAGCTCGTCGCCCAGCGCGCCCAGGGCTTCGGGATGCGCGTCGTCGCGTACGACCCGTACGTCGGCGCCGAGCGCTACAAGGACCTCGGCGTCGAGCAGGCCGAGTCCTCCGACGACGTCTACGCCGTGGCCGACTTCATCACCGTCCACCTGCCCAAGACGCCGGAGACCGAGGGCTGGCTCGACGCCGCCGCCTTCGCGAAGATGAAGGACGGCGTGCGCGTGCTCAACGTCGCCCGCGGGCCGCTGATCGTCGACGAGGACCTGCAGGCCGCGCTGGACTCCGGCAAGGTCGCCGGGGCCGCGCTGGACGTCTTCCGCTCCGAGCCGATCACCGACCACCCGCTGCTCGCCTACCCGCAGGTCATCATGACGCCGCACCTCGGCGCCTCGACCGCCGAGGCCACCGACCGCGCCGGCTACCAGGCCGCCGAGCAGGTCGTCGCCGCGCTGACCGGAGGGAGCGTCACGACCGCCGTGAACGTCCCCGCGGTCGCCGCCGAGGACCTCGAGGTGCTCGGCCCGTTCGTCCCCCTGTGCCGCAAGCTCGGGCGGCTGGCGATCGCCCTCGTGGAGGGTGCCAACCTCGACCGGGTCGAGGTCGAGTTCCTCGGCCGCCTGGCCGAGCGCGACACGCGGCCGCTCGGCGTCGCGGTCCTGCTCGGCGTCCTGGAGGGCAAGACCGAGGAGGAGCTCAACCAGGTCAACGCGCCCGCCATCGCCCAGGAGCGCGGCATCGAGGTCGCCGAGACCAACCGGACGAGCGCCCGCGACTTCTCCGACCTCGTCCGCGTCACGATCGTCGCGGGCGACGAGCGCACCCGCGTGGTCGGCACGACGCTCGGCAGCGCGAACCGCCCGCACCTGCTCGAGGCGTGGGGGCAGCGCTTCAACCTGCAGCTCGAGCCGAACGTCGCGCTGTTCCGCTACACCGACGCGCCGGGCATGGTGGGCCGCATCGGGACCGCCTTCGGCGAGCAGGGCGTGAACATCGCCAGCGCCGCCGTCGGCTACGGCGCCGAGGCCGACCTCGCGGTGATGGTCGTCACGACCGACAAGCCGGTGCCCCAGGCGGTCATCGACGCGCTGGTCGCGGCCGACGGCTTCGTGGACGGCCGCGCCGTCACGCTCGGCTGACGCCGGTTGGTCGTCTACCAGGTCTACCCGCGCTCGTTCCAGGACTCCGACGGCGACGGGGTCGGCGACCTGCGCGGCGTCGCCGCGCGCCTGGAGCACCTCGCGTGGCTGGGCGTCGACGCGCTGTGGCTGTCCCCGATCTACCCGTCGCCGATGGCCGACGGCGGCTACGACGTCGCCGACCACACGGCGGTCGACCCGCGCTTCGGGACGCTCGCCGACATCGACGCGCTCGTCGCCCGCGCGCACGCGCTCGGCCTCAAGGTGCTGCTCGACGTCGTCCCGTGCCACACCTCGATCGAGCATCCGTGGTTCCGCGACCACCCCGAGCGCTACGTCTTCTCGCCGGTCGACGGGCCGCCCAACAACTGGCGGGCGACGTTCGGTGGTGCGGCGTGGTCGCCGGACCCGCACGGCCGCGGCTGGTACCTGCACTCGTTCTACCCCGAGCAGCCGGACCTCGACTGGCGCCATCCCGCGGTGGCGGCGCAGATCGGCGCGGCGCTGCGCTTCTGGCGCGCCCGCGGCGTGGACGGCTTCCGCCTCGACGCGCTGCAGCAGATTCTCAAGGACCCCGCTTTGCGCGACGACCCCGTCGCCACCGCGCCGTTCCCGTTCCCGCTGGACCCCGACTACGCGACCCTCGAGCACCGCCACTCCTCCGACGCGCCCGACACCCCGGCCGCGCTCGCCGCGCTGCGCGCGGGGGCGGGCGCGGATGCGCTGCTGGTCGGCGAGGTCTTCCTGCCCACCGCGCGGGTGCTGCGCTACCTCGAGCACCTCGACGGCGCGTTCTGCTTCGAGCTGTTCTTCGCCGCGTGGGAGGCGCCGGCGCTCGCGGCGGCGATCGGCGCCGCCGCCGACGGCCGGCTGGCCTGGGTGCTGGCCAACCACGACTTCCCGCGCCTGGCCACGCGCGTGGGCGCGGCGCACGTCCGTGCCGCCGCGCTGCTGCTGCTGACCCTCCCGGGGATGGCGTTCGTCTACCAGGGCGACGAGATCGGCCAGCAGGACGGGCCGCCGCCGGGCGACGGGGCCGCCGGCCAGGCCGGCGCGGGCCGCGACCGCGCCGGCCGCGACGCCTGCCGGCGCCCGGTCCAGTGGGACGCCTCGCCCAGCGGCGGCTTCACGACCGGCACGCCCTGGCTGGCGCCGCTCGACCCCGAGCGGCGCAACGTCGCCGCCCAGCGCGAGGACCCGGGATCGCTGCTGCGCCTGTACCGCGCGCTGCTGGTCGCGCGGCGCTCGCTGCGCGGCCCGGTGACCGAGCTGCGCGCCCGCGACGGCGTGCTGTCGTTCCGCCGCGGGGCGCATCGCGTCGCGGTGAACACCGGCCCGCGGGAGCACCCCGTCCCGCGCGCGGCGAGCGTCGTGGTGGCCACCCACGGCGGCGCGCCGGAAGGCGTCCTGGAGCCGGGCGCAGCGGTCCTCCTGGCGGTGTGACGGCGCCTGCCAAGGCGGCCCTGCGGCACGGGTTTGGCTCGTGCGGATGAGGGCATGCTTCGCTTCGCCCATGCGCCTGGTCACCGCAGCGCTCGCCGTCGCCGCCCTGGTCCTGATCCTCGCAGCGTGCGGCGGCGGCAGCTCCTCCGGCACGGTGACCTTGAAC
>JAICJK010000513.1 GCA_025928415.1 Solirubrobacteraceae bacterium
AGGCCGCCGCCCACGACCACCACGAGCGCCAGCGTGAGCGCGAGGCCCGTCGCCTTGTCGGGGTGCAACCGCGCCGCCAGCGGGGCGCGGCGGCCGGGGCGCGTCTCGGACGCGACCGCGGCGACCGCCGGCGCGGCCGCCGGACGCGGATAGCGCGCCGTCATCAGCGCGGCGACACACCCGGCGAGCAGGGCGAGAAGGAGCAGGAGGAGCAGCGGCACGGTGACTGGCTTTCCGGGCCCGGGTCCGAGCGCGTACGCGTCACTTTGCCCAGATCGGGGAACCCTTCACGCCATGAGCGCCGGGGAGCCGCTGCACGCAGGGTCGGCGCGAGCGCCAAGGCCGGCGTCCCCGACCCGGCACCGGCGCGACGGGGCGGGCGACGGCTGGACCGTCCCGGCCCTGCTCGCGCGGCCCGGCGGCCTCGCCGAGCGCTTCGCCCGCGCGCTGGGGCTGCGGCATCCCGCCGCGGTCTTCTTCGTCGCGCTGATCGCGGGCCTGATCGTCCTCGCGGCGCTGTCGATCCTGCTCGCGCTGCTCGTCGTGCACGTGCTCGTGAGCGGGAGCGGCCTGGGCCTCGGCGGGGCGGACAACAGCGTCAACGAGACGCTCGCCCGCCACCGGACCGGCACGCTGACGAGCCTCTCGGAGATCGGGTCGCAGGTCGGCGGCGCGCCCGTGCTGCCGATCATCGTCGGCCTGATCGGCCTCGTGTGCGCCGCCCTGGGCCGGTGGCGCATCGCGGCCTTCGCGGTGTTCGCCCTGCTCACGGAGTCGGCGACCTACCGGATCACGTCGCTGGTCGTGCCCCGCGACCGCCCTGGCGTCCACCGGCTGGAGAGCCTGCCGGTCGACGCGAGCTACCCGTCGGGGCACACCGCCGCCTCCGTGGCGGTGTACTCGGGGCTCGTCTTCCTGCTCACCACGCGCTTCACCGGCACCACGTTCCGCGCGCTGGCGTGGACGTTCGCGATCCTCATGACGACGTTCGTCGCCCTGTCGCGGATGTACCGGGGGATGCACCATCCGCTCGACGTCGCCGGCGGCGTGCTCGTCGGCATCGGCGCCGTGCTGGTCGTCCTCTTCGCCTGCCGAGCGGCAGGCGCGGCCGCCGACGCGCGGCGCCGGACGCGGGCGCGCGCATGACGTCCGTCGCCGTCATCGCCCACGCCGGCAAGACGTTCGGCGGAGGGCTTCCCGAGCTCCGCCGCGTCCTGGCCGCCGAGGGCGTGAGCGACCCGTCGTGGTGCGAGGTCCCGAAGAGCAAGAAGGCCCCGCGCGAGGTCGAGCGCCTGCTCGGCGAGGGCGCCGAGCTCATCATCGCGTGGGGCGGGGACGGGATGGTCCAGCGCTGCGTCGACGTCCTGGCCGGCACGAAGGCGGCTCTTGCGGTCGTGCCCGCGGGGACCTCGAACCTCTTCGCCACGAGCCTCGGCATCGAGAAGGACATCGAGCAGGCGGTCCGGGTAGCCCTGCGCGGCGACCGCCGCCGGCTGGACCTCGGCCGCTTCAACGGCGAGCGCTTCGCGGTGATGGCCGGAGCGGGCTTCGACGCGGCGATGATCAACGGCGCCAGCCGCGGCCTCAAGGAGCGCTTCGGCCGCGCGGCGTACGTGCTCACCGGCGCCGCGAGCCTCGACGCGGAGCCGTTCGGGGCCAAGATCAAGGTCGACGGCGTCGGCTGGTACGACGGCCCGGCGAGCTGCATCCTGCTCGGCAACGTCGGCGAGCTGTTCGGGGGCGTCGAGGTCTTCGAGGACGCCCGGCCCGACGACGGGCTGCTCGATCTCGGCGTGATGACCGCCGAGGGGCCCGTCGCGGTGGCGCGGACGATGGTGCGCACCGCCGTCGGGTCGCCGCACAAGTCGCCGTTCGTGCGGGTGACCAAGGCCCGCGCGGTGAAGGTCAAGCTCGACCGGAAGGTGCGCTACGAGCTCGACGGCGGCGATCGCAGCAAGGTGACCTCCTTCAAGGTCAAGGTCGACCCTGGCGCGGTGACCGTATGCGTCCCGCGCGCGGCGTGAACACTTCGGACGAGGGGACGAGATGAGCGGAACACCAGACATGGCGAGCCTCCAGGGCGCCCAGCGGCAGGGCGACAAGCTGGCCGATGCGCGCGAGTTCGCATGGCTCGCGCGCGCCGGCCTGGCAGCGCGCGCGGTCGTCTACGCGATCATCGGCGTCCTGGCGCTCAAGCTCGCGCTCGGGGACGGCGGGAAGGCGACCAACCAGCAGGGCGCCCTGAAGACGATCGCCGGCCAGCCGTTCGGCAAGACGCTGCTGATCCTGGTCGCCGTCGGCCTGGCCGGCTATGCGCTGTGGCGGCTGACCCGTGCCGCGCTCGGCCACGGCCCGGAGCAGAGCGACAGCGGCATGGATCGCGTCGCGGCGCTGGCCAGCGGCATCGTCTACGCG
>JAICJK010000365.1 GCA_025928415.1 Solirubrobacteraceae bacterium
CGACCCGCAGCTCGCCCTCCGGGCGGCCGAGCAGGTCGTCCACCAGCGCCACGACCCCGCCCGCCGCATGGCGGGCGGCGGCGAACGAGCCCTCGCCGAGCACCGTGTCCGCATCCAGCCGGCCGCCGCCCGCCGCGCTGCGCTCGTCGATGCCGAGGACGTAGCCCGCGTCGTGCACCGCCGTGAGCTGGTCGCGCGTGGCCGCCGGGGACGCGCGGACGTCGAAGCCGAGCCAGTCGCGCGCCGCGAGCGCGGCCTCGACGGCCACGATCCGCTCGACGCGCTCGGGGTGGCCGCGGCCCGTGTCGTGCTCCAGCGACGCCGGGTGGCGGAAGAGGGCGGGCGCAGCCACGGGCGTACGCTACCCCGATCGCCGTGCCGTCCCCCGCCTCGCCGGTCCTGCCCGCCGACGTCGTCGTCGTCGGCGCGGGCGGCGCGGGCCTGTACGCGGCGCTCGCGGCCGCGCGCGAGGGCGGGCGCGTCGCGCTCGTGGCGGCGACGCCGCTGGCCCAGACCTCCAGCTACTGGGCGCAGGGCGGGATCGCCGCCGCGCTGGCGGCCGGTGACAGCCCCGACCTGCACCGCGCGGACACCGAGCGAGCCGGGCGCGGGCTCGTGCGGCGCAGCGCCGCCAACGTGCTCGTGCGGGAGGCGCCGGGCGCGGTCGCCGACCTGACGGCGCTCGGGGTCCACTTCGACGCCGACGGCGCCGGCGCACTGGCCCTCGGCCTCGAGGGCGGGCACGGCCTACGGCGGGTCGCCCACGCGGGCGGCAGCGCCACCGGCCGGCGGATCGTGCGCCAGCTCAGCGCCGTCGTCGCCGGCGAGGCGCGGATCACGGTGCTGGAGGGCGCGCGCGCCGCCGGCCTGTGGACCGCCGACGGGCGCTGCGTCGGCGTCGTCTGCGAGGACGGGCGCGCGATCGCGGCGCGCGCGACGATCCTGGCCACGGGCGGCGCGGCGGCGCTGTGGGAGCGCACGACCAACCCGCCAGGGTCGCTGGGGATCGGGATGCTGCTGGCCCACGACGCCGGCGCGGCGCTCGCCGATCTCGAGTTCGTGCAGTTCCACCCCACGGCCGTCACGGGGATCCCCGGGCGCGAGGGGTTCCTCGTGACGGAGGCGATCCGGGGCGAGGGCGCGACGCTGCACGGCGCCGACGGCGAGCGCTTCGTCGAGGAGCTCGCCCCGCGCGACGAGGTCGCGCTCGCGATCGCCCGCCGCATGCGCGACGACGGCCGCCCGCACGTCGAGCTCGACATGCGCGCCATCGACCCGCTCAAGTTCCCCAACGTCGTGGAGGCTCTGCGGTCCTCGGGGCTGGACCCGACGACCGAGCGCATCCCGGTCGCCCCGGCCGCGCACTACTTCATGGGCGGGGTCGTCGCCGACCTCGACGGGGCGACCACGGTCCCCGGGCTGTACGCGATCGGCGAGTCCTCGTGCACGGGCCTCCACGGCGCCAACCGCCTGGCCTCCAACTCGCTCAGCGAGTGCTTCGTGTGGGGCCGCAGGGCCGCGCTGGCCGGATTGGCCGAGCCCGTCACCCGGGCCGCCGCGCCGCCCGTGCCCGAGCCGATCGTCCCACCCACCGCGGCCACGCGCCGCGCGCTCTGGGAGCACGCCGGGATCGAGCGCGAGCGCGCCGGCCTCGAGGCGCTGCTGGACGACCCGCATCCGATCGCCCGCCTGGTCGCCCGCTGCGCGCTGGGCCGCCAGGAGAGCCGGGGCGCGCATCACCGCACCGAGTTCGCGGCGACCGACCCGGCGCTGGACGGGCGCCATGCCGTGGTGCGCAGGGACGAGCGCCCGGAGTTCGAATCCTGGAGCTAGTGGCCGAGCTGACCGATCGGTCGGCTTAACACGAAGTCAACACTGCAGGCGTTCTCCACTTCACAGGGGGTTGCGAAGGTCCCGCTCGGGAGCCGGGAGAACTCCAGTGCATCGAAGAGGAGGGCAAGGGTCGCTCCATGTACCAGTTCAGCAGGGCCATCTACCGTGAGCTCGCCAGGGACATCGACGTCCCCCGGGCCTGCGGTGATCGGACCGGCCACGAGGCGGTGCTCAAGGCGTGCGAGGCGACGATGGAGCGCCTGGCCGCCGACCGGCACTACTTCGCCAAGCCGGCGCGGACGCTGTTCAACGACATCCGCGTGCACTTCCCCATGACCGCGCAGGCCCGCGTCTGGCAGGTCGTGGAGCGCTACGTCGCCTGCGCGGAGGAGTGGATGTCGCGTCAGCCGCGCCACGGCACCGACGCCAACGGGAACCCGTTGCAGTGCCGCGCCACGACGCGCCGCGGCACCCCGTGCCAGCGCGAGCCGCTGCCGCGCAACGGCTACTGCCCGTCCCATCAGCATCTCGCCGAGACCGAGGAGCGCGAGGCGGCGCCGCTCGCCGCGTAGGAGCGCTTTCGCACAGCCGAGCGCGGCGGGCGATCCGGAGGAGGGGCCCGCCGTGCTCGTGTACTAGCGTCCGGCCGCGATGCTCCTCGGCGTCGACGTCGGCGGGACGTTCACCGATGCGGTCCTGGTCGACCCGGCGCGCGGGCGGGTCACGACGGCCAAGGCGCCGACGACCCCGGAGGACCAGTCGGCCGGAGTGATGGCCGCGGTCGCCGCGGTGCTCGCGCAGGCCGGCGGCCGCGCCGCCGCCGAGGTCGACGGCTTCGCCCACGGGATGACGGTCGCCACCAACGCCCTGCTCGAGGGCCGCGTCGCGCGCACCGTCCTGGTGGCGACGGAGGGCTTCACCGACGTGGTGGAGCTGGGCCGCCAGGCCCGCGCCGACCTCTACCGCCTGTGCGCCGCGCGCCCCGCGCCGCTCGCGCCGCCCGAGCTGCGCGTGGCCGCGCCGGAGCGCATGGGCCCCGGCGGCGTGCTGCGCGCGCTGGAGGACCCCGGCGCGGTCGCGGGTGAGATCGCCGCCCACGCCCCGGAAGCCGTCGCGGTCTGCCTCCTGCACGCCGACCGCCATCCGGCGCACGAGCGCGCGATCGGGAAGGCGCTCGCCGCGGCGCTGCCGGACGTCCACGTGTCGCTGTCCCACGAGGTCGTCGGGACCTTCCGCGAGTTCGAGCGGGCCGCCACGACCGAGGTCGACGCCGCGCTCTCCCCGCTGCTGGCCGCCTACCTGCGGCGCCTGCTCGCGCGGGCCGGCGAGGCGGGCCTCCCCGAGCCGGCGATCATGCAGTCCAGCGGCGGGCTCACCGACGCCGCGACGGCCGCCGCCCACGCCGCGTTCACCGTGCTCAGCGGGCCCGCCGGCGGCGCGGCCGCGGCGGCGCTGCTCGCCGCCCAGGCCGGCGAGCCCGACCTGCTGTGCTTCGACATGGGCGGCACGTCGTGCGACGTGTGCGTCGTGGCGGGCGGCGCCGTGCGCGAGACCGCCGGGCGCGAGGTCGGCGGGCGCCCGCTGGCGCTGCCGATGGTCGACATCCACACGGTGGGCGCCGGCGGCGGCTCGATCGCGTGGCGCGACCCGGGCGGCGCGCTGCGCGTCGGGCCCCACAGCGCTGGGGCCGAGCCGGGGCCCGCGTGCTACGGCCGCGGCGGCACCGAGCCGACCGTCACCGACGCCAACCTCGTGCTCGGGCATCTTGATGTGGCACGGCCGCTGGCCGGCGGCGTGACGCTTGACGCGCAGGCCGCGCACGCCGCGGTCG
>JAICJK010000543.1 GCA_025928415.1 Solirubrobacteraceae bacterium
ACCTGATGTACGGGGTAGCTCGATCGTCTGTCCCATGCCAGCGCGAGGATACCCCGCGTGGCCGTGACGGAACTCTCCGCCGCCGACGCGCGGCGCATGGCCCTGCGCGCCCAGGGCCTGCTCGGCGCGCCCGCCCGGCGCGAGGGCGTTCCCGGCCTGCTCAAGCGCCTGGCCGCCGTCCAGCTCGACACGATCTCCGTGCTCGCGCGCTCCCACGAGCTGGTCCCCTACGCGCGCCTGGGCCCCGTCGGGCGCGAGGCCGTCGAGCGGGCCTACTGGTCCGGCGGCGCGTTCGAGTACTGGGCGCACGCCGCGTGCCTGCTGCCCGTCGAGCAGTGGCCGCTGTTCGCCTTCCGCCGCCGGCACTTCCGCGAGCGGGGGCGGCGCTGGCACCGCGTGCCGGAGGGCGTCGGGGACCAGGTGCTCGCCCGGCTGCGGGCCGAGGGCCCGCTGACCGCCGGGCAGCTCGGCGGCGCCAAGCGCGGCGGCCCGTGGTGGGACTGGAGCGCCGTGAAGGTCGCGGTCGAGTGGCTGCTGGACGTCGGCGAGGTCGCGTGCGTGCAGCGCCGCGGCTTCCAGCGCGTCTACGACCTGGCCGGGCGCGCGCTGCCCGCGGAGGTGGCCGGCGCGAGCGAGCCCGACGACGAGGCGTGCCTGACCGCGCTGGTGGCCATCGCCGGCCGGGCGCTCGGGGTGGGCACCCGCGCCGACCTCGCCGACTTCCACCGCATCAAGGGCGCCGAGGTGGCGCGCGTCGCCGAGGCCGCCGGCCTGGTCGCCGTCGAGGTCCGCGGCTGGGGGCGGCAGGCCGCCTGGGCGCACCCCGACGCGCTGGCGGCGCTCGGCGCCCGCGGGCGCCACCGGACCACGCTGCTGTCCCCCTTCGACTCGCTGGTCTGGGCCCGCCCGCGCACCGAGCGCGTCTTCGGGTTCGTCCATCGCCTGGAGGCCTACGTGCCGGCGGCCAAGCGCGTCCACGGCTACTTCGCGATGCCGCTGCTCACCGGCGGGCGGCTCGCCGGCCGCGTCGACCCGCGCCGCGACGGCGCAACGCTCGTCGCCCGACGGGTCACCGTCGAGCCGCGCGCGCTCGAGCCGATGGCCGCGGCGCTGCGCGAGGCCGCGAGCTGGGTCGGCTGCGACGCGGTCGTCGTGGAGACCGTCGACCCGCCGCGCCTCGCGGCGCCGCTGCGCGCGCGGCTGGGCTGAGCACCGCGTCCGGGGAGACGTCCGGCGCGGCCCGTCGCGCGGGCGTAGCATCGCCTCTCGTGACCGAACCGGACGGCTCGCGCCCCACGCTGTGGCAGCGCCTGGCGCTCCGAACGCTGCGCCGCGCCGCCGGCCGTGGCGCCGGGGAGCCGCTGCAACCCGAGGACTGGGAGCTGGCCTGGCGGCTGCACGAGCACGGCACCGGCGGGCTGTTCGGGCGCTTCCTGCTCGCCCTGCCCCACGGTCCCCGGTGCGGGCTCTGCGGCGCGCCGTTCGCCGGGCCGGGCCGCTGGATCGCGGCTCCGCTCGGCTACCGGCCGTCGCGCAAGAACCCGACGGTCTGCGCGACGTGCGTCGAGTACTCGCCGCCCGGCGGGATGCACATGCACACCGGCGTGCTGTTCGCCGACCTGCGGGGGTTCACGGCCCGCTTCGACGGCGGCGACCCGCGCGAGGCGTCGGACCTGCTGCGCCGCTTCTACCGCTGCGCGGAGGACGTGCTGTTCCCCGACGCCGTCATCGACAAGCTGATCGGCGACGAGGTGATGGCGCTCTACCTCCCCGCCTTCAAGCCGCGCATCGACGACGCCGACGTCCCGGCGGTGATGCTCGAGCACGCCCGCGGCCTGCTGCGCGCCGTGGGGTACGGCACGGCGGACGGGCCGTTCGTGGAGCTCGGCATCGGGCTCGACGCCGGCGAGGCGTTCGTCGGCAACATCGGCCAGCGCGCCCTCTACGACTTCACGGCCGTGGGCGACGTCGTCAACACCGCTTCGCGCCTGCAGGGGGCGGCGGCAGGCGGTGAGATCGTGCTGTCCTCGCGCGTCGCCGAGGGGCTGCCGGCCGGCATCGGGACGCCCGTCGAGCTGACGCTGAAGGGCAAGCGCGAGCCGCAGCGCGCCGTCCGCGTGACGGCCGCCGGCGCCCCCGTTCCACGCATCCCA
>JAICJK010000293.1 GCA_025928415.1 Solirubrobacteraceae bacterium
ATCAGCGCCGAGACCGGGGTGGGGCCCTCCATCGCGTCGGGCAGCCACGTGTGCAGCGGGATCTGCGCGCTCTTGGCGATCGCGCCGACGAGCAGCAGCAGGCAGGCGGCGGTGACGTCGCCGTCGCCCTTGTGGAAGTACGTCGTCGCCCCCTCGAACGTGCGCAGGAAGTCGACGGTCCCGGTGTGCCGGAACAGGAGGAAGGTCCCGAGCACCAGGGCGGCGTCGCCGATGACCTGGATGATGAACGACTTCAGGCCCGCGTTCGTCGCCGTCGTGCGGCGGTACCAGAAGGAGATCAGCAGGTAGCTGGCCGTCGCGACGGCCGCCCAGCCGGCGATGAGCAGGATGAAGTTCCCCGCCATCACCAGCAGCAGCATCGAGAAGACGAAGTAGTTGAGGTAGGCGAAGAAGCGCCGGTAGCCCTGGTCGGAGGCCATGTAGGCCGTCGAGTACAGGTGGATGAGCAGCGAGACGCCCGTCACGATGAGCATCATCAGGACGCTCAGCGGGTCGACGAGGATCGACATCTGCGCGTCGACGCCCACCGAGCTCGCGTAGTCGTAGAGCGAGATCGCGACCTGGCGGCTGTGCTCGTCGCGGGCCTGCAGGTCGAAGAAGGTGATGACCGCGCACACGAACGCCGCGCCGATCGCGACGGTGCCGATGACGCCGGACGCGCGGGCGGGGACGATGCGGTAGGTGAAGGCCAGCACCAGGCACCCGAGCAGCGGGAGGCCGAGGACGAGCCAGGCGGCGGTGCTCAACCCTGCAGCTCCCTGATCTCGTCGACGTCGATCGGCAGGCGGCGGCGGTACATCGCCACGATGATCCCGAGGCCGATGCACACCTCGCAGGCGGCGACGACCATCACGATGATCGCGAAGATCTGCCCGTCGCCGTTGCCCCACATGCGGCTGAAGGCGATCAGCGCGAGGTTGCCCGCGTTGAGCATCAGCTCGAGGCACAGCAGCACGACCAGCGGGTTGCGCCGGGTCATCACCCCGACCGCGCCGATGCTGAAGATCAGCGCCGAGACCGTGACGTACCAGTCGATGTTCACGACGGCACCCGCTCCGGGCGCTCGTCGCCGGCGCGCGGCTCGTCGGGGTCCGGCGCGGTCAGCGCCCGGCGGCCGCCGACCGCCTCGGCCATCGTGCCGGTGAAGCCCGGGCGGCTGTAGTCGATCGCCGGGCGGGCCAGCAGCGGCTCGCCGCTCTCCAGGCCGCGGCGCCGGCGGGCCAGGGTGACCGCGCCGACCGCCGCGATCAGCAGCAGGAACGTCGCGACCTCGAACGGCAGCAGGAAGTCGGTGAGCAGCAGGCGGCCGATGTAGGCCGGGGTGCCGAAGGCCTGCGGGCCGGGGGAGTACGGGGCGCCCTCGCCGGACAGGGCCTTCAGGCCCGTCCCGAGGACGGCGATCGCCAGCTCGGCGAAGATCGCGCCGCCGAAGGCGACCGCGAGCAGCCGCTGCGCGCGCCCGCCGCCCGTGAGCGGGATCACCTCGTCCGCCCCGCCCACGTAGGACACGACGAACACGTAGAGGACCATCACCGCACCGGCGTAGATGATGACCTGCGCGGCGGCGATGAACTCGGCGCGCAGCAGCAGGAAGAGCAGCGCCAGGCACAGCAGGTGCGACACGAGCGCCAGCACGCTGAACAGCGGGTTGCGCAGGACCACCACGCCGATGGCGCCGGCGACGGCCCCGATGCCGGCGATGAAGAAGAACAGCTCGGCCATTGCTCAGCCCGCCAACCTACTCGCCCTCGGCGCGCAGCGGCGTGCGCTCCAGGGGCTCCGCGAGGAGCATCTCCTTGGTGAAGATCAGGTCGGAGCGGTTGTAGTCCGAGAGCTCGTAGTCGCTGCCCATCGTGATCGCGTCGAACGGGCAGGCGACCTCGCAGTAGCCGCAGAAGATGCAGCGCGAGAGGTTGATCTCGTAGATCGCGGCGTAGCGCTCGCCGGCGCTCACGCGCTCCTCCGGATCGTTCTCGGCGGCCACGACGCGGATGCAGTCGACGGGGCACGCGGCGGCGCACAGCGAGCAGCCCACGCACTTCTCCAGGCCGGTGTCCTCGAAGCGGTGCAGGCGGTGGCGCCCGCGCCAGCGCGGGTAGACCGCCGTCTTCTCCTCGGGGTACTCGAGCGTCGTGACGCCCTCGGTCACGCGCCGCAGGGTCGTCTTCAGGCCGCGCAGCGTCTCGCCGAAGGCGCGGTAGGCGCCGCCGCCGCCCCCCGGCTGGGGGCCGCGCTGGACCGCGATGACGTCGTCGCCAGGGTTCCAGGGCATGGGGTGGTCCTTAGTCCGCCACCACGACGATGATCGCCGTGGCGAGCACGTTGAGGGTGGCCAGGGGCAGCAGGATCTTCCACCCGAAGCTCATGAGCTGGTCGTAGCGCAGGCGCGGCAGCGTCGCGCGCACCCAGATGAACAGCGTGACGATCAGGAACATCTTGAACAGCACGACGAACGGGTCGACCCAGTGCGGCGGGTCGAGCCCCGCGGGCAGGTTCCAGCCGCCGAGGAACAGCGTCGTGGTGATGCCCGCGACCACGACGACGTTCAGGTACTCGGCGAAGTAGTAGGAGGCGAAGCGGCCGCCGCCGTACTCGGTGTTGTAGCCGCCGACGAGCTCGCCGTCGGCCTCGGTCAGGTCGAACGGGATCCGGTTGGTCTCCGCGAAGCTCGCGGTGAGGAAGATCAGGAAGCCGGCGAACTGCGGCACGATGAACCACATGCCGGCCTGGTGCTCGGCGATGTCGACCAGCGACAGCGAGCCCGTGGTGATGACGACCCCGACGATCGCCAGGCCCTGGGCGACCTCGTAGGAGATGAGCTGCGCGGCCGCCCGCATCGAGCCCAGGAACGAGTACTTCGAGCCCGACGCGTAGCCGCCGAGCATGATCCCGTAGAAGGCGATCGCGCCGAAGGCGAACAGGAACAGCGGGCCGATCGAGACGTCGACCCCGTACAGGCCGGTCTTCGTCCCGAAGATGTCGACCGTGTCGCTGAACGGGATGATCGCGAACGTCGCCGCCGCGGTCAGGATCGACAGGACGGGCGCGAGCACGAACAGGAAGCCCGTCGAGGTCCGCGGGCGGAACTGCTCCTTGGCCAGCAGCTTGAGGATGTCGGCCAGCGGCTGCGCCAGGCCGTAGGGGCCGACGCGGTTGGGGCCGTAGCGGTTCTGGAAGCGCCCGAGCAGCTTGCGCTCGTAGAGCAGGACCAGCGGGACGATCTGCAGCCCGAGCGCGAACAGCACGACGGCCTTGGCGATCTGCATCCACCAGGGCTCGAAGTAGACGACGTCGGCGAACGGTGGGGTCATGCCTTGCGGATGTCTACCAGCGGGCCGTCGAGGACGTTCGCCGCGTCGACCGGGATGCCGTCCTCCAGGAAGACCGAGCCCGCGGGGGACGCGGCGCGCAGCGCCACGACGGCGCGGACGCCCGCGCCGTCCGCGCTCACGGTGACCTTGTCGCCGTGGGCCAGGCCCAGGCGCGAGGCGTCGCCGGGCGCCATCTCCACGCGCTGGCGGGGATGCAGGAACTGCAGCGCGGGCGAGCGCTCGACCTCGGGCGCCGCCCAGATCGAGCGGAACGTGCCGAGGCGCAGGGCACCGTTGGCCGCCGCCGCCGCGACCGGCTCGCCGCCGGGGGGCAGCTCGGCGGGCGCGGGGAAGGCGGCGGCGCCGCCGTCGGCCCAGCGCACGCCCTGCGGGCCGATCGCGTCGAGGCTCAGCCCGGCGTAGAACGGCACGGCGGCGAAGAGCTGCGCGGAGGCCATGGGGCCGGTGAGCACGCCGGCGTCGTGCCCCAGGCGCTTGGCGAGCTCGGCCAACACCCACCACTCCGGCGCCGTGTCGCCTTGGCGGCCGATCGCCTGGCGCAGGCGCTGCACGCGCCCGTCGGGATGCGTGAGCGTCCCCTCCTTCTCCGCGTAGGACTCGGCGGGGAAGACGACCGTCGCGTGCTCGGCGAGCCCCTCGGTGAGGAACTGCGCGTGCGCGATCACGGTGGTGGCCTTGGCCAGGGCGCGCTCCCAGCCCGCGCGGCGGGGCAGGGCGCGGACCGGGTCGCAGTGCAGCAGGTACAGCGCGGTGAGCTCGCCCGCCGCCAGGCCCGCGGCGATGCCGTCGGTCCCGAGCGCCGCGCCGCCGCCCGCGCGCGGCGCGTAGCCCGCGCCCATGCCCGGCAGCACGC
>JAICJK010000114.1 GCA_025928415.1 Solirubrobacteraceae bacterium
CGAGCTGGCCGCGCGCCTCGTCGAGGCCTGCGGCGTAGCCCTCGGCGCGGGCGGCGGCGCGGATCTGGTCGGCCTCGGCCTGGGCGGCGGAGACGACGGCCGCCGCGGCGCCGGCGTTCGCGGCGATCGTGCCGCCCGCGGCGGCGTGGGCGAGGGCGTCCGGGGTGGGCTCCAGCGCGGGCAGCGCGAAGGGGACGGCGCCCACCTAGATCACCTCCTCCTCGGGATCGTCGTTGCCGCGGCCGATGGTGATGGCGCCGGCGTCCTCGAGGCGGCGCACCGCCGCGACGACGCGGCCCTGCGCCTCCTCGACCACGGCGCGGCGCTGCGGCGCGGAGGTCTCGAGGTCCTCCTGCAGCATCTCGGCGCCGCGCGTGGACATGTTGGCCAGCAGGCGCTCCTTGACCTCCCCGGGGACCCCGCGCAGGGCCAGGCCGAGGTCCTTCTGGTCGACCTCGCGCAGCACGAGCTGGATGTCGCGGTCGGACAGGATCACGATGTCGTCGAAGGTGAAGAGCTTCTGGCGGACCTCGTCGGCCAGCTCGCTGGAGTGCTGCTGGATCCCCTGCAGCACGTTGCGCTCCGTGGAGCGGCCGGCGCGGTTGAGGATCTCGGCGAGCGAGTCGATGCCGCCGGCGCTCGAGAACTCCTGGGTCATGACGTTCGCGAGCTTGGTGCGCAGGCCGCGCTCGACGTCCTCGATGACGCCCGGGTTGGTCTCGGTCATCGTCGCGATCCGCAGGGCGACCTCCGCCTGCTGCTCGGACGGCAGCTCGGACAGCACGCGCGCGCCGAGGTTGGTCTGCAGGCAGGCCACGACGAGCGCCACCGTCTGCGGCGCCTCGTCGGACAGGAACGTGACGATCTGCTCGGGCGGCGTGCGGCGCAGGAAGTCGAACGGGCGCAGCTCGGCCTGGGCCATGAGCGAGCCGACGATCTCCTCCGCGCGCTCGGCGCCCAGGAGGTGCTCGAGGACCTCGCGCGCGTACTCGGGCCCGCCGAGCGCGAACGCCGCGCGGGACTGGAACTGCTCGGAGAGGTCGGCGATGACGGCCTGGGTCGTCTCCGTGTTGACCCGCCACATGTTCGCCATCTCGGCGCTCAGCGCCTCGACCTCGCGCTCGGTGAGGTGCTTGAGGATGTCGGCGGCGCGCTGCGAGCCGAGGGCGATCAGGAAGATCGCCGCCTTCTGGCGGCCCGTCAGGCCCTTGAGGATCGAGCGGTCGATCTCGCGCTTGGCCGTGGTCTCCAGTGCGGTGCCCGGCGTCGCGGCGACGGCCTCCGCGGTGCTCACCGGCCGTCCTCGGTGATCCACGTCCGCAGCTGCTGGGCGACCTTGTCGGGCTCGGTCTTGACGAGCTCGTCGAGCGCCACGGCCTTCGGGTCGGTCTTGAAGATCTCGCGCGCGGCCGCCTCGGGATCGAAGCGCTCGCCGGCGGGCTCGCCGCCCGCGGTCAGCGCGGCGCGCGGCGCCTCCAGCCCGCGCAGCCAGGACGGCTCGTCGGCGAACGAGCCGGCCTCGCGCTTGCGCAGGAAGCGGGTGACGAAGAACAGGAACAGCAGGGCGCCGAGGACCATCAGGGCGGTCTTGGCGTAGCCCAGGGCGCCGGCCGGGATCGGCCCGGCGCTCGCGGCGGCGGCCGGGGCCTTGGCGAACGGCACCGCCGTGACGACGAGCTGGTCGCGCCCGGCCTGGATGCCGGCGGCGGCGCCCACGGCCTGCTTGATCGTCGCGAGCTGCTTGGTCGCCGCAGGGCCGGCCAGCGGCTTGCCGTTGGGGCCGAGCAGGGCGCTGGGGTCGACGAGCACGGCGACGCTGAGCTTGTTGACCTGGCCCGGGGCGATCTTGGTGCGCGTGACGGTCTTGTCGACGCCGAAGGTCGTGGTGCCGTCGGTCGACTTGTAGTTCGACTTGCCGCTGCCGCCCGCGGCGGTCTGCGCGTAGGCGGGGATGTTCGTGGCGGTGCCCGCGGCGCCGCCCGACGAGCCGCCCGTGCCCTGCAGCGACTCGGTCTTCTTGGTCGTGGTGAGCGGCACGCCGGTCTTGGAGTACTGGAGCTTGTCCTGCGTGGCCTGGTCGACGTTGAGGTCGCTGGTGACCTGCACCTGCGCCTTGCCCGGCCCGAGGGTGCTGGCGAGCATCGCGTTGATCGACGAGCTCAGGGTCTGGTCGTAGCGCGCCTGGGCCGCCTGCTTGGAGGTCCCGCCGCCGCCGGCGCCCGAGCCGTCGCCCGCGGGCCACAGCAGCGAGCCGCTGCCGTCGGTGATCGTGACGTTGCCGGTCTTCAGGCCCTGCACGCTCGACGCGACGAGGTTGGCGATCCCGCGCACCGCGCCGGGCTGCAGCGTCGAGGCGCCGCCGCCCAGCAGCACGGCTGCCGTGGCCGGTTGCTGCTCGTCGGCGAAGAGCTGGTCCTTGGGCAGGGTGAGGGACACCTGGGCGCCGGAGACGCCGTCGATCTGGCCGATCGTGTTGGCGATCTGGCCTTCGAGCGCGCGCTGGTAGGCGACCTGCTGCTGGAAGTTGGAGGCGCCGAGCTTCTGCTTGTCGAGCAGCTCGAAGCCGGGCTGCTGCTGGGCGGAGTTCAGGCCCTGCTCGGCCAGCGCGATGCGCGCCGCGCCGACCTGCCCCTTGGCCACCGCGACCTGCGTGCCGTTGGAGCGGATCTCGTACTTGATCCCCTTGGCGTCGAGCGCCGTGGAGATCTTGCCGGTCTGCGCCGGGTCGAGGCCGGCCATGACCTGGGTGTAGCTCGGGGCCGAGGCCATCCGGACGAGCACCAGCGCCACGACGAGGAAGCCGAGCGCGCACGCGGCGAGGGTGATCTTGCCGCGCGTGGACAGGGAGGCGAGCAGCTGCATGGGCACCTAGACCTGGGTGTGGAAGACGTCGTTGATGGCGTCGACGCCCTTGGTGCGCAGCTGGCTGGCGAGCTGCATCGAGAGCTGGGCGCGCTCGACGGCCATGACCGCGGTCGTGGGGTCGGTGGCGGTCCCGTTCGCCAGGGCCTGGGAGGCCTGGGAGGCGTCGTCCTGGATGCCCTGGAGGGACTCGAGCTGCTTGGTGAGCATCGAGCCGAACGCCGAGCCGGCGCCGGAGGTCGCGCCGGCCGCGTCGGGGACGTCCGGCCCGCCGACGCCGCCGACCCCGCCGACGCCCCAGTCCGCGCCCTTGGTGAGGAAGCTCGGGTCGATGGCGGTCATCGGAGGATGTCGAGCGTCTTGGCGAACATCTGCTTGGCGGTCTGCATCGCCGTGACGTTCGCCTCGTAGCCCCGCGAGGCGGAGATCAGGTCGACCATCTCGGTGACCGTGCTGACGTTCGGCTGGGAGACGTAGCCCTGGGCGTCCGCGGACGGGTTGCCCGGGTCGTAGACGCGGCGGTTGGGTGTGGAGTCCTGCTGGATGCCGACGGCCTGGACGCCCATCGCCTTGCCGAGCGTCGCGTCGAAGGACTCCTGGACGACGACCTCCTTGCGGCGGTAGCCCGGCGTCTGCGCGTTGGCGAGGTTCTCCGCCGTGGTGTCCATGCGCAGGCGCTCGGTGCTGAGGCCGCTGCCGGAGACCGAGAGCGCGTCGAAGAGGCCCATCAGCTGACGCCCATCGCGGACTTGAGGATGTCGATCCGCGCCTTGAGGACCTGGGCGACCGTCTCGTACTGCAGCCCGTTGGCGGCCTCGGCGGCGGACTCCGTGTCGAGGTCGACCGAGTTGCCGTCCGCGCGCTGGGGCGCGCTGGCGTCGACCTGCGTGGCCGGCGACCAGGCCTCGATCGCCTTCGTGTCGCCGCTGCTCATGGCCGACCGGAGCTGGTCGGTGAACGGGACGTCGACGCGGCGGTAGCCGGGCGTGTTGACGTTCGCGATGTTCGCCGCGATCGCCTGCTGCCGGGCCGAGGAGCCGCGGAGGGCTGCAGCGAGGCTGACTTGAGTGGTGTCGAACAGGTCCATGAGGAGGGTGCGGTGGGATGACCGTGCCCTCCGTGGCGCTGGTCGCTCGTCGCCCTTCCTTGGGCGTCACTCCGTATGTCGGCCGGGCGGGTCCCGGCTTGAGAGGGGCGGGCGCTCAGTGCCCGGCGGCGGCGCGGTAGCCCTGCGCGGCGGTGCGCGCGAGGCTCGTGCGGCGGCCCTGGGCCGACGTGCGGGCCATCGCGGCGCGGATCGCCTCGGCGGCCAGCGCCTGCACGCGCACGGCGTGCTCGAGCAGCATCCGCTCGGCGGGATCGGCGACCCGGGGCCCCCGGGCCTCCAGGACGGCCAGCGCCTGCTCGCGGCGGGCGGCCAGCCCGGCGAGCTCGTCGACGCGGCCGTCGGTGACCAGCGTCAGCTCCTCGTCCGCCAGCGCAGCGAGCTGCGCTGCCGGGCTCATGCCGGCAGCGCGGCGGCGGGCGTCGCCGGCACGCTGACCTGGGCCCAGGCCTCGCGCAGGTCGGCGAGCAGGCGCTGGACGTGCCCGATCTTCACGGCGGAGCGCTCGACGCGCGCCTCGATCAGGGTGCGGCGGCAGAAGACGTAGATGGCCTGCAGGCGCACGGCGACCTCGCCGGCGTCCATGTTCAGCGTCGCCAGGAGCTCGTCGAGGATCGCCTCGGCCCGGCTCAGGCGCTCGCCGGACTGCTGCCAGCCCTCCTGGCCCGCGGCGAGCTCGGCCTGGCGCAGGAAGCGCATCGCGCCGTCGTAGAGCATGACGACGAGCTGCTCCGGCGAGGCCGTGAGGACGGCGGACTCGCGATAGACGTTCGACGGGGCGGCGTATGGGTTCATCGGCTCTCCTGGGGAACAGTTGCTGCTCAGGTGCTCGGCGGTGCTGCGGGGTGCTTGAGGCGCTCTGGACGTGTGACCGGCTAGCTGCTGCCGGCGCCGAACTGGGCCTGCACGCGGGCGAGCGTGTCGTTGTTGGCCTGCATCGCCGTCTCCAGCGCGGTGAACTGCTTCTGCAGGATGTTCTGCTTGGCCGTCATCCGGTCGTCGAAGCGGGTCAGCGAGTCCGCGAGGTCGCTGAGCTCGCTCGCCGCGGCGTCGAGGCGCCCGGAGATCGCGCCGCCGGCCTGCGCGTAGGGCGACAGCACCGCGCTGAAGGCCTGGGCGAAGCCGTTCGGGCTGCTCGCGGTCCCGGTCAGCACGCGCTTGACCGCGGTCGGGTCGGTCGACAGCGCCGACCGCAGCTTGTCCTCGTCGAGGGTGAGCTTGCCGGCGACGCTGTCGCTGTTGATCGTGCCGCTCGCCGAGCCCGTCGAGATGCCGAGGTCGGTGAGCGTGCGCAGCGCGTCGGTCGAGCTGCCGGTGAGGGTCCCGAGCGTGCGGCGCAGCGAGTCGAGCATGCTCGACAGGCCGGAGTCGCCGAACAGCGAGCCCTTGGCGGCGTCGGATGCGTTGGCCGGGTTGGGCACCCGCGCCTCGGTCGTGCGCGAGCGCACGGCGTCGACGACGCTGTTGTAGGCGCTGACGAACGCCTTGGCGGCGTTGACGACGGCATCGGCGCTCGGGCCCGGGTTGCCGACGTTGATCGAGATCCCCGTGCTGTCGGTCGCCGCCTTGAGCGTCACCTCGACGCCGGGCAGCGCGTCGGTGACCACGTTGGACGACGACGTGAACGCGACGCCGTCGACGCTGCCGGTCGCGTCGGCGCCGGCCACGCCGGAGCCGGCCTGGGTGCCGAGGCCGGCGACGACCGCCTGGCTCGCGGAGCCCGTCGTGCGCGAGGAGATGGCGAGCTGCCCGTTGACGTTGACGGCGAAGACGCCCTGCCCGTCGGGGTAGCTGGCCTCGTTGATCGCGACGACGGCCTGGTCGAGCGTCGCTCCCACCGGCACGTCGACCGCCAGCCCGTTGACCGTGACCGAGCCGGCCGTGGCCGGGGGCGTGTAGGCGTAGGTGGCCTGGGCGCCGCGGGCGAGCTGGGTGACGACCAGCTGGTGGCCGCCGGGGGGCGCGCCCGCGACGGTGCGGACGGTGGCCTTGGTGGCGTCGCTGGAGTCGACGGTCTGGGAGTTGCCCCAGGTCGTCACCGAGGACAGCGCCGTGGTGGCGAGGTTCAGGCTCGAGAGCTTGGTCTGGATGTCCTGCAGCGCGGTCTGCCGCGCCTGCGCGGCAGCCTGCTTGTTGGTGATGATGGTCCGCGGGAGCTCCTCGACGGCCATCAGCTGCGAGATGATCGACTGCGTGTCCAGCCCGGAGGCCAGGCCGCTCATCTGGATGCCGGCCATGCGACCTCCTCGGGTCCGTCCTCGTCGGTGCCCAGCGCGCCCGGATCGACCGCCTCGGTGAGCGGGACCGCGGTCGTGGTGCCGTCCTGCCGCAGCAGCGAGGCCACGACGCGGCCACTGAGCCTGTCGGTGTCGAACACCATCCGCTTGCCCTGCGCCTCGAGGGACTCCACGAGGCGGGCGGCGGCGTCCACCTGATCCCAGACCTGGTCGGGGATGCGGTCGTCGGGGTTCGTCGGCAAGGCGGCCTCCCGGCGCGTGCGCGCCCGCTCGAGCTCGTAGACGCGCGCGAAGCGGCCGTCGGCGTCCTGCGGCGCCGGGGCGATGCGCCCGGTGGCGTCGTAGGTGCCGGTGGCGGCGTCCGGCGGTCGTACATCGAAGCTCATCTGGTGTCCTCCTGGACGGTACCCCGGCCCTTCCGTGGACCGGATGAAGCGTCGCTCACGATCATCGGACGCATCCTGGGCGCCTTGAGGACGCGACTCGACGTCCGTACGAGCGAAGCGTGGCGCGCGCTCGCGCGCCGGGTCGAGGAGCGCGGCGCTCACGCGGCCAGCAGCTCCGCCTCGCGCCGCAGGAGCTCGGCGTCCTCGTCGAGGCCGCGGCGGGCCGCCACCTCGGCCAGGCCCGCGAGGGCGGCGGCGTCGGCCCCGAGACGATCGCAGACGCCGAGCCACTCGTCGGCGGCGGAGTCGAGGAACCCGCGGCGGAGGTAGACCTGCGCGAGGCGCTCGCGCTTGTCGCGCTCCGGGATCGCCGTGTGCTCGAGCACGGCGGCGAGGCGCTCGAACGCGTCGAACGCCTGCAGGCGCGCCAGCACGTCGAGCATGAGCTCGAGCGCCGGCGCCGACGCGCCGGGCAGCAGCTCGCGATCCGCGCCGGCCCACGCCGCGAGGGCGCGCCGCTCGGGCACGGGGAGCCGGCCGTCGGCCGCGGCGAGGGCGGACGCCACGGCGGCGTCGCCGGCGTCCGCTCCGAGCGCCAGGCGGGCGAAGATCTCGGTGCGCAGCGCGGCGCCCTTGACGCCGGCCTGCTCGTCGACCGCCGCGGCCGCCTCGGCGGCCTCCTC
>JAICJK010000585.1 GCA_025928415.1 Solirubrobacteraceae bacterium
CGAGTACTGCGCGCCGAGCGCGCCGGCGACCGCGACCCGGCCGGCGACCTCCGCCGCGCCGAGCAGGCGGCTGTCCTGGTGGCCCAGGCCCCACGCGCGGTCCTCGGCGACGAGCGCCTTCAGGCGCGCGAGCTGCAGGGGCGTCTGCGCGACGTGCAGCGAGCCGCCCTTGTGAAAGGCGCAGCCGATGCCCTCCCGGGCGACGACCGCCCCGACCTCGTCGACCGTCGCCCGGATCGCGCGGTCGAGGGCCTGCACGGCCGCGCGCGAGGACCGGGCCGCCCGGCGCTCGCGCGAGCCGGCGAGCTCGCCGGAGACCCAGCCGCCGTTGCGACCCGAGGCCCCGAAGCCCGCCACCTCGGCCTCGAGCACCACGACGTCGAGCCGGGGGTCCGCGCGGCGCAGCTCGTAGGCCGTCCACAGCCCGGTGAGGCCGGCGCCGACGATGCACACGTCGGCCGTCCGCGACCCGGGCAGGGGCGCCCGCGGCGCGGGGAGGCCGCCGAGCTCGGCGAACCAGAAGCAGACGCGGCGCTCCATCGGGCGCCACCCTGCCAGATCGCGGGCCGGCGCCCGGCGAGGCGGCACTTGCCCCGGGCGGGGCGGCAGGTCTAGATTTCGCTGTATGGCCGACATCACCGTCGCCGCTCCCAGCGTCGCCCACGCCCCGCCGCCGGCGGTCCACGAGCGCCCCGACTTCCAGGTCGTCCCCCTGCGCGGGCTGCCGATCGTGGCCGCGATCTTCATCGCGCTCATCGTCGCGATCGCGGTGAACAAGCTCTGGGCGCTCGAGTTCTTCCACGTCGCCGGCGGCGCGCTGTGGACGTCGTTCGACCTGTTCCTCGGCTTCGTGCTCGGCCCGATCCTCGGCCGGCTGGCGATCCCCGCGCGGATCGAGCTCACCACGAAGCTGATGCCGAAGATGCTGCTCATCATGCCGACGATCGTGACCGTCACGCTGGCCGCGGGCTGGCAGCTCGGCCGCTTCCTGGGCACCGTCGACAGCAGCTACGCCAACCACGGCTGGATCGTCGCCTCGTACATCGTGGTGGGCGTCATGGCCGTCATCGCGCTCGCCGTCCTCGAGCCGGCCAACGTCGGGGTGCTGATCGAGCTGAAGAAGCCGCGCCCGGACCCCGCGGTCATCGAGCGGCTCATGAAGCGCTTCATCTACACGGCGGGCATCACCGGCGCCATGCAGGTCGCGACGCTCGTGATCATGACCAAGGTCGCGACCGGATGACCTACGACCGCCTGCCGCCGGTGACCGAGCTGGGCGTGGCGTCGATGGCGCTCATCGTCGCCGGCGGGATCTGGATCGTCTCGCACCTGCCCCAGGACGTCCCCCTCGGGCCGGCGTGGGCGCTGCTCGGCGCATCGGCCGCCCTGATGGTGATCAACGTGGTCTGGCTGCGCCGCGCGCCGTCGTTCAACTGGCCGGTGTTCTTCGACGTCGCCCGCTGGGCGCTGCTGGCCTACGCGATCACCGCGGGGATGCTGGAGTTCGTGTTCGTCAACGACGGCACGCGCGGCGGGCAGCTCGTCGTGCTGAGCCTGTCGCTGGTCGTGTACGCCGTCCACGTGCCGCTGCTGATCGGCTTCACCGTCGCGCGGTTCCAGCCGCGCGGGCAGCCGGCGACGTAGCCGGCCGGCCCGCGCGCGTTCACCTAGGCGGCGCCGGAGCCGGCGTCCTTGCCCTGGCGGGCGGCCGGCGCGGTGATCGTCAGGCCGCCCTTGTCGTCGCGCGCGGCGACGCCGGCGCGCACCATCTTGGAGATCGCCGTCGCCGTGGAGGCGCGCTTGAGCTTGCCGCGCTCGGCGACCTGCGCCGCGGTGAGTCCCGGGTCCTCGCCGATCATCGCGCGGATCGACTCGCAGACCCCAGGCGTCCGCGACCCGCGCCCCCTCGAGGCGGCGCGGCGCGCGCGGCGCGCGCGCGCGCCCGCCGGGCG
>JAICJK010000205.1 GCA_025928415.1 Solirubrobacteraceae bacterium
AGGCAGTTGTCGATGAACGGCAGCGCGGTCTCCAGCTCGAGCTCGCCCTCGAGCACCTCCTTCATCAGGAAGATGCGCCCCCTCGGCGAGTCCATCTCCTCGCCCATCGTCACGTAGGTCGGGCACGTCGGCAGGCAGAAGCCGCAGTGCACGCAGGAGCCGACGGCGCCGGCCATCGCCTCGCCCTGCGGGCCCAGGGCGTCGGTGGGGATCGAGTGGTGCACGGCTCAGGCCTCCGGGAAGCGGGCATCGGGATCGAGGGCGCCGCGGATGCGCGCGGCGAAGGCGCCGCCGCGCGGGGCGCCGAGCAGCTGCCGGTCGGGCGGCCCGGTGAGGACCATGCCGGCCAGGCCGAGCCCGGCGAGGGCGGCGTCGAGCCGCGCGAGCGGGGGGTCGTCCGGCCAGGCGATCCACGCGGCGTTGGCGCCCAGGCTGTAGCGCGTCCGCGCGCCCGCCGCGCGCAGGGCCGCATCGAGCGCGGGGACCGACCGCGGCGTGAGGCCCGCCCGGACCACCCGGCAGCCGTCCGGCACCCAGGCCAGCTCGGTCGCCGCCTGCCAGGTCGCGGCGTCTCGATCGCCGTCGAGGCGCTCCGGGCCCGCGGCGCCCACCAGCCCGGCCAGGCGCTCGGCGCGGGCGCCGAGCGCGCCGGGGTCGCCGCCGAGGCGCACGACGACCCGCCCCGGGGGCTCGAGGTCGAGCGCGTCCAGCTCCAGCGGGCCGTGCCCGAGGCGCGCGACGGTCTCCAGCGCGGCCTCCAGCGAGCCGAGCTCGAAGGCCAGCGTCGTGGTCGCGCGCGGGCGGGGGAAGACCTTGAACGAGAGTTGGACGAGCACGCCGAGACGGCCCATCGAGCCGACCATCAGCTTGGGCAGGTCGAAGCCCGCGGCGTTCTTGACGACCTTGCCCCCACCCGTGACGAGCCGCCCGGTGCCCTCCACGAAGCGCACGCCGATGACGAAGTCCCGGACGCCGCCGTGCCGGAAGGCGCCCGGCCCGGAGGTGCCGGAGGCGACGACGCCGCCGAGCGTCGCGCCGGCCGCGCGCAGCGGCGGGTCGAAGGGCAGGTGCTGGCCGTGCTGGGCCAGGGCGCCCTCGATCTCGGCGACCGGCGTGCCGGCCAGCGCGGTGAAGGTCAGCTCCGCCGGGTCGTACTCGACGATGCCGCGCAGCCCGGAGACGTCGAGCGCGACGACGTCGCCGGCGGGCGGCGACGAGAGCGCCGGCTTGGTCCCCGCCCCGACCGGCAGCACCCGCGGTCCCTCCCGGACGGCCTCCGCGACGGCCTCGATCGAGTCGAGCAGGAGCGTCATGCGGGCGCGGGCGCCGGCTCGAGCATCTTCCCCGGGTTGGCCAGCGCGGCGGGGTCGACGGCGTGGCGCAGGCGGCGCATCAGCGCCAGGTCGTCGTCGGAGAACATGAGCGACAGGAAGGCCCGCTTCTCGACCGCGACCCCGTGCTCGCCGGTGATCGAGCCGCCGAGCTCGACGCACAGGCGCAGGATGTCGGCGGCCAGCTCCTCGGCGCGCACCACCGCGCCGTCCTCGCTGCCGTCGAACAGGATCAGCGGGTGCAGGTTGCCGTCGCCGGCGTGGAAGACGTTCGCGACGCGGATGCCGGCCTCTGCGCTCATCCGCCCGATCCGGGCCAGCGCCTCGCTCAGCCGGGTGCGCGGCACGACGCCGTCCTGGACGATGTAGTCCGGGGCCAGCCAGCCGACGGCGGAGAACGCGCTCTTGCGGCCCTGCCAGATCAGCGCGCGCTCGTCCGGGTCCTCGGTGCTGGTGATCTGCGTCGCGCCCGACGCGCGCAGCAGCTCGTCCAGGCGTGCGGCGTCGGCGCCGACCTCCTCGCGCTCGCCCTCGAGCTCGACGATCAGCAGCGCGGCGCCCTTCGGGTAGCCGGGCTTCACCGACGCCTCGGCGGCCTCGATGGCCAGCGCGTCCATGATCTCCATGGCGACGGGCAGCATCCCCGCGCCCACGATGCGCGCGACGGCCTCGCCGGCGCTCTCGAGCGTCTCGTAGACGGCCAGCGCCGTCCGGGTGGACTCGGCGACACCGATCAGCCGCACGGTGATCTGCAGCGCGATCCCGAACAGGCCCTCCGAGCCGCAGAACAGCCCCATCCAGTCGGGGCCGATCGGCTCGACGCTGTCCGAGCCCAGGTGGACCACCTCGCCGTCGGGGAGGACCGCCTTGACCCCGAGGACGTGGTTGCTCGTCATCCCGTGCTTGAGGCAGTGCGCGCCGCCCGAGTTGAACGCCACGTTGCCGCCGAGGCTGCACACCGACTGGCTCGACGGGTCCGGCGCGTAGGCCAGCCCGTGCGGCGCCGCGGCGCGGCTGACGTCGAGGTTGATGATGCCGGGCTGGAGCACCGCCGTCCGCGCGTCCGGGTCGAGCGCCAGCACGCGGTCGAGGCGGTTGAGCGCGATCACGATGCCGCCGGCGACGGGCACCGAGCCGCCCGACAGCGACGTGCCGCTGCCGCGCGCCACGAACGGGATCCCCTCGCGGTGGCACAGGCGGACGGTGTCGATCACCTCCTGCTCGGTCTCGGCCAGGACGACCGCCTCCGGGCGCTGGTGGAACGCCGTCAGGGCGTCGGAGCCGAAGGCGGTCAGCGCGGCGGGCGAGGTCAGCAGGCGGGGGCCGAGCCCGAGCGACCGGAGCGCGCCGACCGCGCTCCCGGCCGGCGGTTCCCGCTGCTCGGTGTCCGCGCGTGGCATGCCCGTCGATGTATCCCAGCGCGTGCTCGCGAAGTCAAGGATGCGATATAGATGCAACATGACGATGACGGCGACCGAGCGCGCGTACGCCTTCGCCAAGCAGCGCATCCTCGACGGCCGCTTCGCCGGCGGCGAGCTGATCAGCGAGGGGGACGTCGCCGCCGGGGTCAACCTGAGCCGCACGCCGGTCCGCGAGGCCTTCCTGCGCCTGGAGTCCGAGGGGCTGCTGAAGCTCTTCCCCAAGCGCGGGGCGCTCGTCGTGCCGGTCTCCGCGGCCGAGGTGGAGCACGTCATGGAGACCCGCCTGGTCGTCGAGCGGTTCGCCGTCGAGAAGATCATCCGGGCCGGGACCGAGCTGCACGGCGCCCCCGAGGCGGCGATCGCCGCCCAGGAGCGGCTCGTCGGCGGCGAGGACGCCCCGGAGTTCGTCGAGGCCGACCGCGAGTTCCACCGGACGTTCGTGGCCGGCGCCGGCAACCCGATCCTGCTGCAGCTCCACGACTCGCTGCGCGACCGGCAGAGCCGCATGGGGCTCGCCGCGCTCGCGCGCGACACCGACCGCATCCGGCAGATCCTCGAGGAGCATCGCGCGATCGCCGCGGCCGTCCGGGCGCGCGACGCCGAGGGGGCCCACCGCATCGTCGGGCGGCACCTGCAGGGCACCCTGGCGCTGCTGCGCGGCGGCGCCGCGCGCGTGGACTGACGGCGCGCCGCGTCATCCGCGTGACGCCGGATGTCATCCGGCGGACGGCGGGGGTCGGGGCCTCCCTGCGCCCGGCAACCACCTCGTCGAGTCCTGTCCACCACGACCGATGGAGGCACGCGATGCCCCGGCCCCCGCTCACCGACCGCCGCCCCCGCGCGCGGCAGCGCGGACACAGACACCCGATCGACGAGAGCGTCCTGCGCGAGCCCGTCGCCCCCGCCGACACCGGCCTCCCCGAGCCGCCGCGCGGCAACTGGCGCGACGACGTCGCCGGCGCGGCCGCGATCAACGTCCTGGCCGGCATCTGGCTGATCATTGCGCCGTTCGTGCTCGGCTACGGCAGCGGCGATCCGTACTGGAACGACATCGTCTTCGGCGCGATCGTCGTCGTGCTCGCCGGCGCCCGCGCGCTCGGCGCCTACCGGCAGGCCTGGATGAGCTGGCTGAACATGCTCATCGGCGCCTGGATCTTCATCTCGGCGTTCTGGCTCGACGCGACGTCGCGCGCCTCCTGGAACGACGTCATCCTCGGTGCGATCATCTTCGTCCTGGGCGCGGTGAGCGCTTCGGCGACGGCGGAGCGCCCGGTGCGCCGCACCGACCCCACGCTGCGCTAGGAGGGCATCGTGAGCGACCAACACATCATCAGTCACCAGACGGTGCAGCTCGCCTCCGGGTCCCACCGGACGCCGGACAGCGGGGTGTGCGTCATGGAGCTCGCGTCGATGCTCGCGGGCGAGCCGTTCACCGACCACCCGCGGTCCGTCTGCCCGGTGATCGCGGCGCTGCTGCGCACCTGCAACGACCGCTTCGACGCGCGGACGCGACAGCGCCTGCTGCGCTACGCGTCGGAGGCGGTGGGCACCGCCGCCGGGCCCGCGACCGCCCAGGCCCGCGTGGAGCGGTGCGTCGAGGCCGTCCGCGATCGCGCTCCGGCGGGCCCGCTGGCCCGCTGGCGGCGCCGGTCGCTGGTGCCCCCGGCCGCGCCGGACGGGCCCGGCATGGAGCTGTTCGTGCACAAGGTGGTGCGCTCCCTGTCGCGGACCCCGGACGGCATCCAGGCGCTGTTCGACCTCGCCGACGAGCTGATCGCCATGCGCATGGCGCCCACGCCGGCGTTCCCGCGGGCGGCGGCGGCGGCCCGGCCGTCGCGCGGCCGGACGCCCGTCGCGGGGTGAAGGCCCGCACCGCGCGGGCGCCGACCACCCCGCGCGGACCGGAGCCGGACGGCGGCGGGCACCGCGCATGACGGAGCCCGCCGCCGGCGGCGATCGGCGGCTCTCGATCCGGCCCCCCGCCGCGTCTGCGAGAGTGGGCGGCGATGCAGCGGGATCCGGCGCTCGTCTCACTCTCCCATGACCACCACCAGGCGCTGTTCGCCGCACAGGGGCTGCGGCGCGCGACCCCGGAGACCGCCGCCGACGCCCGCGCCGCCTTCCTCGCCTACTGGGACGGCCACGGCAGCACCCACTTCCGCCTGGAGGAGGAGCTGCTGCTGCCCGCCTACGCCGGCCACGGCGACCCGCACCACCCGCTCGTCGCCCGTGCGCTGTGCGAGCACGTGGCGATCCGCCACCAGGCGCAGGTGCTCGCGGCCGACCCGGCGCCCGGCCCCGAGCAGCTCCACGCGCTGGGCACGGCGCTCGCCGACCACGTCCGCATGGAGGAGCGCGAGCTGTTCGTGCTCGTCGAGCGCGCCCTGCCCGCCGACGAGCTCGCCGCGGTGGGGGCGGCGCTCGAGCGGGCCGAGCTGCCGGGGCCCTAGGCCGGCCTGGCCCGAGCCCCTGCTGCCGCCCGCCTCACAGGAACGCCCTGCCCTCGCCGCGGTAGGTCGGCACCTCGTCGACGACGCGGTCGCCCTCCACCAGCAGCAGCGTGGAGAAGCGCTCGCACAGCTCCCCCGCCTTGGCGTGGCGCAGGTAGACGCGGTCCCCGACGCGCAGGCCATCCGCC
>JAICJK010000495.1 GCA_025928415.1 Solirubrobacteraceae bacterium
CGCTGGTCGACGCGAACGTCGGGTCGGCGTCCGACCCCCAGCGCGACCAGGCCACCGCGCTGCTGCTCGTCACCTCCGGCTCGGTGGCCGAGCGGGTCCAGAAGGCGCTCAAGCTCGGCGGGTCGCCCAGCGACCTGACCGCCGAGGTGTCGGCCGCCTCCTCGCCCGACGCCAACCTCATCGACATCACGGCGACGGACCCCGACCCGGTCCGGGCCCGCAACCTCGCCAACGCGTTCGCCGAGCAGTACGTCTCCTACCGGCGCGAGTCGGACCTCGCCGTGCTGGAGCAGGGGCAGCGCCTGCTCGAGCAGCGCCGCGACGAGCTGCCGCCGGACGCCGCCGGCCAGCGGTCGACGATCGACCAGGCCATCCAGCGCGTCATCGCGCAGCAGGGCGCGACCACGGGCGGCGCCCAGGTCGTCGACAAGGCCGACACGCCGTCGGTGCCCTCCTCGCCGCGCACCAAGCGCAACGTCGCGCTGGGGATCCTGCTCGGCCTCGTCCTCGGGCTCGGGCTCGCCTTCGGGGTCGACCTGTTCGACCGGCGCGTGAAGACGGTCGAGGACTTCGAGCTGCTCTACGGCCTGCGCGCGCTGAGCACGGTGCCCGAGCAGACGCGCAACCCCGTCAACCAGCGCGAGCGGGCGGCGGCGCTCGAGCCGTTCCGGATCCTGCGCAACGGGCTGGACTTCCTGACGGTGGGCGGCGAGGTCCACGTGGTGCTCGTCACCAGCGCGGTGCCGGGGGAGGGCAAGTCCACGGTGGCCGCCGGCCTCGCGCGTGCGGTGGCGCTCTCGGGCCAGCGCGTCGCCCTGGTCGAGACCGACCTGCGCCGCCCGACCTTCCACGACCAGTTCAACCTCGGGGGCGACCCTCGCGGCCTGACGACCGCGCTCGTCGGCGGGGTCCCGCCGACCGAGCTGCTGCGCACCGTGCTGGCCGGCCTGCCGACGCTGCGCGTCCTGCCGTCGGGCCCGGTGCCGCCCAACAGCGCCGAGCTGCTGCGCAGCGCGGAGATGAGCACGCTGCTCGAGCGCCTGGTCGAGGACAGCGACCTGATCATCCTCGACGCGCCGCCGCTGCTGCCGGTCGCCGACACCCACGTGCTGCTCGACCTGCCCCAGGTCGACGCCGCGCTGGTCGTGGGCCGCGCGTTCAAGACCTCCCGCGACGACATCGCGCGCTGCCGCGCGGTGCTCGACCGCCGCCGCCAGCACAACGTCGGGCTCGTGATCAACGGGCTGCGCAACGCCGAGTCCAACTACGACTACTACGGCGCGATCGACGAGGCGGGCATGCCGCGCGTGCGGGAGAAGACCTAGCGGGCGCGGGCGCGGCGCGGCGCGTCAGGGCGCGCGCAGCGGCATCCGCGCGTCGCTCGGGGCCTGGGCCCCGAACACGGCGTCCAGCAGGGCGTCGGGACGCGCGAGGCCGTGCTCGGCGATCAGGGTCCGGCGGACCTCGGCGCGCGTCAGCCCGGCCACGGCCAGCTCCACCGCGGCCAGCCGGGCGCGGTCGGGGATCTCACCCAGGCCGGAGGGCTGCCCGGCGTCGCCTGCGACGGCGAGCGCCGCGTCGAGGCGCGCGAGCCAGTGCCGCGCGCGCTCGGCCTGGGCGACGAGCTCGTCGGCCAGCTCGACCAGCCGCGCGTAGCCGTCGTCGGGAGCGGAAGCCGGGGCGGCGCCGCTCGGTGCCGCGCGGCGCGTCAGGGCGTCGCGCTCGACCTCGTCGAGGATCAGCCGGGCCCGGGGCGACAGGTCGGGGGCCATGCGGCGACGGGTCCGGGCGGGGCGCTGTCAGCCCCGGCGGCCGAGCAGGCCGGCGAGGCCGCGGCGCTCGGGGACGGGCATCGGCGGTGCGGGCGGCAGCTCGGTCCCGTCGAGGACGGCGCGCGGCACGTCGCGCGCGAGCCAGGACGCCTGCTCCCCGAGGCCGGCGTCGTGCAGCTCCGGCGTGATCGACGGCGGGCGGCGGCCGGTGGAGTGCGCATCGGAGGCGACGTCGTGGCCGAGCCCCCGGCGGACGAGGTCCAGCGCGAAGCGCTGCACGGTCGAGCCGAAGCGCCCGACCAGCGCGCCGGCCGTGATCGAGGTGAGCATGCGCTGCCCGACGAGGCGCTCGAGCAGCGCCACGTCGCGCTGCAGCAGCGGGCTGCGCTCGGGGTGGGCGAGCACGATGCGGTGGCCCTGGGCCAGCAGCCGGGAGCAGCCCGTCTCGAAGGCGAGCGACGAGGAGGCCGACAGCGGGCACTCCACGAGCAGCCACGGCCCGCCGCCGAGGCGCAGGCGCTCGAGCTCCTCCTGCGGCAGGTCGACGGCGCGGCTCATCGCCACCTCGGCGCCGGCGAGCACCTCGAGCGGGAGGCCCTCGGCGCGCAGCGCGTCGTTGACGGTCGCGACGCCGGAGGCGACGACATCGGCGTCCACGCCCGGCCACTCCCAGGAGACGTGCGGGGTGGCGACGATCACGCGCGTCCCCGAGGCCACGGCCGCGCGGGCGAGCGCGAGCGAGTCGTCGAGCGTGCGCGGCCCGTCGTCGATGCCCGGCAGGATGTGGCAGTGGAGGTCGATCACTGGGACCTTGAGGGTAGTGTTCGGCGCATGTTCGCTTC
>JAICJK010000077.1 GCA_025928415.1 Solirubrobacteraceae bacterium
CCGAGCTGCGCGACGCCGCGCCGAAGGTGTCCTTCAAGGACATGCGCAAGGTGCTCGAACGCGAGTACGGGGAGCCGATCGAGGACGTGTTCGCGACCTTCGACCCGGTGCCGATCGCCGCGGCGTCGATCGGGCAGGTCTACCGCGCGCGCCTGGAGGACGGACGCGACGTCGCGGTCAAGGTCCAGTACCCCGGCGTCGCCGCGGCGGTCCGGGCCGACATGCAGAACCTGGGGATGATCCTGCGGCTCATGAAGTCGGTCGCCCCCGGGCTGGACCCGAAGGCGCTCGGCGAGGAGATCCGCTCGCGCATCGACGAGGAGCTCGACTACGAGCTCGAGGCCGCCAACCAGCGCGCGCTGTCGCGCGTGTTCCGCGGCCACCCGTTCATCGTCATCCCGGATGTGGTGACGTCGCTGTCGCACGAGCGGGTGATCGTCTCGGAGTACGTCCAGGGCCGCGGCTTCGAGGAGGTCAAGCAGCTCCCGCAGGACGAGCGCGACCGGATCGGCGAGATCGTCTTCCGCTTCTACTTCGGGTGCATGTACCGCCACCACCAGTTCAGCGGCGACCCGCACCCGGGCAACTGCCTGCTGCTGGACGACCACCGGATGGCCTTCCTGGACTTCGGGCTGTTCAAGCGGATCCGCCCCGAGGTCGCCGAGTTCGAGCTGCAGGTCCAGCGGCTCGGCATCGAGGGGCGCGGCCAGGAGCTCCTCGACCTGCTGCACGGCGCGGGCTGGATCAGCGATCCCCGCCACTACACGCCGGACGGCATCGTCGAGCAGTTCCGGGACTTCACCTGGTGGTACACGGTCGACGAGGAGGTCCAGCTCGAGCCCGAGATCGCCACCCAGGTGATGATCGAGATGAGCGACCCGCGCTCGACCTACTTCGGGAAGATGCGCCACGAGACGCTCCCGCCCGACCACCTCTTCGGGCGGCGCCTGGAGATGCTCACGCTGGCGGTGATGTCGCAGCTGCGCGCCAAGGGCAACTGGCACCGCATCGCGCGCGAGTGGATCTACGGCGAGGCGCCGGTGACGGACCTCGGCCGCGCCGAGGCGGCCTTCCTCGCCCGCGCATGAGCGCGCGCCGGCGGCTCGCCACGCTGGCGGCCGCGCTGCTCGCGGCGGTGGTGCTGCTCGCCCTGTCGGGCTCGCTGTCGGTCGACCGGGTGCGGGGCTGGGCGGACGGCTACGGCGCGGCCGGGCCGCTCGTGTTCGTCGCGCTGTCGGCGTCGCTGACCGTCATCTTCTTCCCGGGGCCGCTGCTGGCCGGCGCCAGCGGGCTGCTGTTCGGGACCGCGGTCGGGACGCCGGTGTCGCTGGTCGCGGCGACGCTCGGGGCGTCGCTGGCCTTCTGCCTCGGGCGCTGGTGGGCGCACGACGCGGTCGAGGAGATCGCGGGCCCGCGCACGCGGGCGCTGCGGGCCTGGGTCGGGCGCAAGGGCTTCCTCGCGGTCCTCTACGCTCGGATCGCGCCGGGCATGCCCTACAACGTCGTCAACTACGCGGCCGGCCTGACCCCGGTCCGGCTGGCCACCTTCGCGGCGGCGACGGCGATCGGCGCCGCCCCGCGGGCCTTCGCCTACACCGCGCTCGGCGGCCAGCTCGGATCGTTCTCCTCGTGGCAGACCGTGGTCGCCGCGTCGGTCCTGGCCGCGATGGCAGTGATCGGGCTCGGCCTCGCGGCGCGCGATCCGGAGATCCGCGGCGCGCTCGGCGCCGCGGTGCTCAGGGGAGGGTCTGGACCTGGAAGAGGCTCGTCGTCCCGGGACGACCGCTCGGCAGGCCCGCGGTGATGCCGACGCGCATCCCGGACTCGCACCAGCCGAGCTCCACGACGCGCCGCCCGGCCTCGGCGATGAGCTCCTCGGTGACCTCGAAGCGCGGCATCGAGGCCGCGCGCACGCCCCACATGAGCCCGCAGCGGCGCACGGTCTCGCGCCCGGGGGACAGCGCGTAGATCGGGACCGTCGGGCGGTGCGCGCTGACCAGCCGCACGCTGCGCCCCGAAAGCGTCGGGATCACGAGCGCGTCGAGGTTGAGCTCGTGGGCGGCGACGCACGCGCTGTGCGCGACGGTGTAGGCCGGGTCGCGCTCGTCGCGGGCCACGCGCTTCTCGATCCACTCCTCGTAGGGCGCCTCGCGCTCGGTCACGCGGGCCACCGCGTCCATCATCGCGATCGCCCCCACCGGATGCGCGCCCACCGCGGTCTCCTGCGAGAGCATCACGGCGTCGGTGCCGTCGAGGATCGCGTTGGCGACGTCGGCGACCTCGGCGCGGGTGGGCCGCGAGGAGGTGACCATCGAGTCGAGCATCTGCGTCGCGGTGATCGACGGGCGCGCGAGCGAGCCCGCGAGCTTGAGCAGGCGCTTCTGGACCATCGGCACCTCCTCGATCGGCAGCTCGATCCCCAGGTCCCCGCGGGCGACCATCACGCAGTCCGCGGCCTTGACGATCTCGACGGCGCGCGCCACGGCCTGCGGCTTCTCGATCTTCGCGATCAGCGGGGTGCGCGTGTGCTCGCGGACGAACTCGATCTCCTCCGGGCGCCGCACGAACGACACGGCGACGAGGTCGACGCCGATCTCCATGCCGGCGCGCAGGTGGGCGAGGTCCTCGTCGGGGACGGCGGGCAGCTCGGCGGCCTCGCCGGGCAGGTTGAGCCCCTGCCGCGAGGCCACGGTGCCGCCGATCTCGACCTCCGCGTCGATCTCGCTCTCGCCGGTGCGGACGTGCACGGCGCGCAGCCGCACGGCGCCGTCGGAGAGGTAGAGGACGTCGCCGACCGCGACGGCCCGGGCCAGCCCGCCCCAGGAGATCCACAGGCGGCTCGCCGTCCCGACGTGCCCGTCCCCGTCCCCGCAGGCGATCGTGAGCGTGTCGCCGGGCTTGAGCTCGACCCTGTCGTGCTCGATCGGCCCGATGCGCAGCTTGGGCCCCGGCAGGTCCTGCAGCAGCGCGACGGGCCGCCCCGCGCGCTCGGCGGCGCGGCGCACGCGGGTCGCGGTCTCGGCGTGCTGCTCGTGGGTGCCGTGGCTGAAGTTCAGCCGCGCGACGTCCATGCCGGCGCGCACCATGGCGAGGAGGACCTCGGGGTCCGAGGACGCCGGGCCGATGGTGGCGACGATCTTGGTGCGGCGGCGCATGGGCGCAGCGAACATAGCGCCCGGCCCCGCCGGTCCCCGCCGGCGCAACGCCGTCGCCGTCGCCGTCGCCGGCCTGCCCGGCGTGGCACCATCGGCCCATGTCCGCCCCGCCCAGCGCCCCGGTGACCGTCCAGACCGTCGGAGGCCCGACGGCAGTGCTCGGGGTGGGCGGCCTGCGGGTGATCATCGACCCGACGTTCGACCCGCCGCAGGCCTACGGGCGCCCCGGGGCCCCCGCGCTGGTCAAGACCACCGGCCCCGCGCTCCCGCCCAGCGCGCTGGGCCCGCTGGACCTGGCCCTGGTCTCGCACGACCACCATCCCGACAACCTCGACGCCGCGGGACGCGAGCTGCTGTCCTCGGTCCCGATCGTGCTGACCACCCGGGACGGCGCCGAGCGGCTCGGCGGCGTGGCGCAGGGCCTCGCGCCGTGGGAGTTCCAGGAGGTTCCCCGCCCGGGCGGGGGCAGCCTGCGCGTGACCGCCCTGCCCGCTCAGCACGGCCCCGACGGCACCGACCACCTCATGGGCCCGGTCATCGGCTTCCACCTCGCCGGCGACGGGCTGCCGGGCATCTACGTCAGCGGGGACAACGCGTCGCTGGACGTCGTCCGGCAGATCGCCGAGCGGGCCGGCCCGATCGACATCGCGATCCTGTTCGCCGGCGGCGCCGCGCTGCCCGAGCGCTTCGACGGCGCCCTGCTGACGCTGGGCAACTCCGGGGCGGCGCAGGCGGCGCGGATCCTGGGGGCCCGCACCGTGGTCCCCGTCCACCACGACGGCTGGGAGCACTTCTCGCAGGACCTCGCGGGGCTGGAACGCGCCTTCGCCGGCGCGGGCCTGACCGACCGCCTGCGCGTGGTCGCGGCGGGCGACGTCGCCACGATCTGAGCGGCCGGGCTCGTCATCGCGCCGGCGCGGCCTCGGCGGCCGCGGCCGCGGCGGCGGCGGGCGGGCGGCGCATCACCACGACGACCACCAGCACGGCGAGGGCGAGCAGCACCACCGAGCCGGCGAGCGACGTCGCGACGGCGTGGGCCATCACGTGCCTGGCCTGCTCGGCCGCCGACGCGCCGGCGACCTGGTGGCGCGCCGCGGCGTGGCCCGCGGCGGCGAACACGGCGACGAGCGCCCCGAGCCCCAGCGACCCGCCGAGCTGGTGGGCGACGTTGACCAGGCCCGACGCCGCGCCGGCGTCCTCCGGCGCGACCCCGGCGATCCCCGCCGCCGTCAGCGGCGTGAGGGCCACCCCCATGCCGGCGCCGAGCAGCACCAGCGGCATGGCGATCTGCGGGAAGTACGCCGTGCCGTCCCCGAGGCGGCTCAGCCACGCCATCCCGGCGAGGGCGACCAGCAGCCCGCCGGTGAGCATCCGGACGTCGCCGAAGCGCACGATCAGCCGCGGCACCACGCGCACGGTCGCGAACATCACGACGGTCATCGGCAGGAAGGCCAGCCCGGCCTGCAGCGGGTTGAAGCCGAGGACGCCCTGCAGGAACTGGGTCAGGAAGAAGAACATCGCGAACAGGCCGCTGACGACGAGGATCCGCGCGGCGTAGGCGCCGGAGCGCGCGCGGCTGGCGAACAGGTGCAGGGGCGTGATCGGCTGCTCGGCGCGCAGCTCGACCAGGACGAACGCGGTGAGCAGCACGGCGCCCGCGAGGAACGAGGCGACGGTGCCGCGCTCCCCCCAGCCGTCGGACGCGGCCCGCACGAACCCGTAGACGAGCGCGGTCATGCCGAGGGTGGAGGTCGCCGCCCCGGCGAGGTCGAAGCGGCCGGCGCGCCGCGGCGTCTCGGGCAGCACGCGGGGGGCCAGCCAGATCAGCGCGAGGCCGATCGGCACGTTGATGAACAGCCCGCAGCGCCAGGAGATCCAGTCGGTCAGCATCCCGCCGAGCACGAGGCCGACGCTGCCGCCGCCGCCGGCGACCGCGCCGTAGGCCGCGATCGCGCGGGTGCGCTCCTGACCCTCGCGGAAGCTGACGGTCAGCAGCGCGAGCGTGGACGGCGCGGCGATCGCGGCGCCGACGCCCTGCACCGCGCGCGCGGCGAGCAGCCACGCGGCCGACTGCGCCAGGCCGCCGAGCAGCGACGCGGTGGTGAACACGAGGATGCCGGCCACGAGGGTCCGGCGGCGGCCGAGGATGTCCCCGGCCCGGGCGCCGAGCAGCAGCAGGCCGCCGAAGCTGAGGGTGTACGCGTTCTGCACCCACGACAGGCCGGTGGGCGAGAAGCCGAAGGCCCGCCGGATGTCCGGCAGCGCGGTGATCACCACCGAGACGTCGAGGATGATCATCAGGTAGCAGGTGAGGATCACGCCCAGGACCAGCGTGGAGCTCCCGGAGTCCCGGGGCGGGGAGGGGCGAGGCGTTGTGAACCGGCGCGCGGGGACGCGCTCGAGCAGCGTGGACGTCGTCATGCGGAGGAGACCCTTTCGGGCGGGTGGGGCGGGCGATAAAGTGGAGGCGTCCTCCAGAACATCTTGTGGAGGGTGCCTCCGGTTACTATACGGAGGTATCCTCCGTTTTGCAAGCAGCGCCGGAGATCAGTCCCGTTGACCCCCGCCACGCCCGATGCCGCGAAGCTCCCGCACCGCCCCAAGCGCGCCGATGCCCGGCGCAACTACGAGGCGCTGGTCGCGGCGGCGCGCGACGCGTTCGCCGAGGACGGCGCGGACGCCTCGCTGGAGGACGTCGCGCGGCGCGCCCAGGTCGGCATCGGCACGCTCTACCGCCACTTCCCCACCCGCCAGCACCTGCTCGAGGCGGTCTACGTCGACGAGGTCGAGGCGATGTGCCGGTCGGCCGCCGACCTGGAGGACTTGCCGCCGTGGGACGCGCTCGCCGACTGGCTGCACCAGTTCGTGCGATACGCCGCCACCAAGCGCGCGCTGTTCGAGGGGATCGCCGCGGTCGACCGCGACGCCGAGGTGTTCAGGGCCTCGCGCGAGGCGATCACCACGGCCGGCCAGACGCTGCTGCAGCGCGCTCAGGCGGCCGGGGACGTCCGGCCCGACACGAGCTTCGCCGACGTCGGCCGGATGGTCGCGGGGATCGCCGCCATCCCCGCCGGCCCCGAGCAGATCGAGCGCATCCTCGACGTCGCGCTCGACGGCCTGCGCTACCGCTCGCCGGCCGCCTGACCGCGCGGCGTCAGGCCGGCGCGAGCGCCGCCGCGGCCGCCTCGAGGTGGTCGTCGCCCCAGAACAGCTCGGCGCCGACCGTGACCGTCGGCACGCCGACGACGCCGCGGGCGATCGCCGCCTCGGTGACGGCCGTCAGCCGCTGCTTGACGGCCGCCCGCTCGACGCCCTCGCGGACGTCGTCCGCGCCGAGCCCGGCGTCGCGGCCGGCGGCGAGCACGTCCTCGAGCGTCCGCAGGCCTGCGCCGGCGGCGAAGTTCCGCGCGAACGCCGCGGCGCTGAACTCGCGCAGGCGCCCGTGCTCCTCGGCCACCCACGCCGCCCGCAGCGGCAGCAGCGAGTAGCTGTCCCGCGGCCAGCCGGGCGGCAGGCGCAGCGGCGGCAGGCCGTAGCGCCCGGCGCGCCGCTCGATCTCGCGCAGCCCCGCGGCGCGGGACGCCTCGCTGCGCATCGACCACGGCGTGCGGTCGTGCGCGCGGAGCACGAAGGCGAAGGCGATCGGCTCCCAGCGCGGCGCCACCCCCAGCACCGCGTCGACCCGCGCCGCGGCGAGGTACGCGTAGGGCGAGTTGAAGTCGTAGGAGAAGACGGGCGCGTCCACGGCGACGCGCAGGGACGCTACCCCCCACCTCAGCCGAACGCCCCGTCCTCCATGATCGTCCGGCCGTCGGCGCTCAGCCGCCCGCCGCCGCGCAGGTCGCAGATCAGGTCCCAGTGGAGGGCCGACTCGTTGCGGCCGCCCGTCTCGGGGTAGGAGCGGCCGAGCGCGAGGTGGACGGTCCCGCCGAGCTTCTCGTCGAACAGCGTCTGGCCGACGGGGCGGGTGATCCCGAAGTTCGTCCCGATGCCGATCTCGCCGATGCGCCGCGCGCCCGGGTCGGTCTCCAGGGCGCGACGCAGGTACTCCTCGCCCGCGGCCGCCGACGCCGCGACGACCTCGCCGTCGCGCAGCTCGAGCTCGACGCCGCTGACCTGGACGCCGGCGGGCGACGACGGGACGGTGAAGCGGATGCGGCCCGAGGCGCTCGTCTCGTGCGGGCCGGTGAAGACCTCGCCGGAGGGCATGTTGCGGCGGCCGTCGGAGTTCACCCAGGTGCGCTTGGCCGTCCGCACCACGAGGTCGGTCCCGTCGGCCTCGATGCGCAGCTCGGCGGCGCCCTTCAGGCGGCCGATCAGCTCGTCCTGGAAGTCGCGCAGCTCGCCCCAGGCGGCGACGGGATCCGGCCGGTCGAGGAACAGCGCCCCCGCGACGAAGCGCTCGAAGGCGCCGAGGTCCATCCCGGCGTGCTCGGCTGCCGCGGGCGTCGGCCACAGCGTCGAGCACCAGCGGCGGCTCATCGTCGCCTCGCGGATCGGCCGCCGCGCGCGCTGGGCCCGCGCCAGCCGCTCGGGCGCGATGCCCATCAGCGCGCGCACGTCGTCGGGCGCCTGGACGCCGAGCACGCGCCGGGCCTTCTTGGCCTCGGTCAGCGCGAGCGGGGGGAAGTCGTCGAGCATCCACTCCTGGGCGTGCTCGTAGAAGCTGCGGGTCTGGCCGGGCAGCTCGACGCGCAGCAGCGGCCACGCACCCCGGTCCAGCAGCGCGCGCTGCAGCTCGAGCAGCAGCGGCGCCGCCAGCGACGTCGAGCGCACGAGCACCTGGTCGCCGTGCTCGGGCTCCAGGCAGTAGCCGGCGAGCAGGTCCGCGAAGGCCGCGGGGTCCAGGGCGGTCATGGCCGCGCAGTCTGGCAGTGGGGACCGTGATCGGGGCGATCACGGATCCGACTTGAGGAGGAGGCGGACCGGCGGGACCCTCGGCTCCCGACCCGGATCCCACCGTTCCGACCCCTCAGAGGAGCCCCATGCCCGCCGCCGCACCCGCCGTCCCCGCCGTGACCGACGACCGCTTCGCCGCCGAGGTGCTCGAGTCGATCGACCCCGTGGTCGTCGACTTCTGGGCGGCCTGGTGCGGGCCGTGCCGGGTGATGAGCCCGATCCTCGCGGAGATCGCGCAGGCGCGGCCGGACGTGCGCTTCCGCCAGCTCGACATCGACGAGCACCAGCAGACCGCCGCGCGCTACGGCGTGCTCGCGGCGCCGACGTTCATGGTGTTCCGCGGCGGCGAGCCCGTGCTGACGCTCGTCGGCTCGCGGCCGCGCCGGCGCCTGGAGCAGGAGCTCGCCGCGGTGCTCTAGGCGCCCAGCGCCAGGCGCAGCTGCGCGTGAAGCTCGCGCCCGGCCGGGGACGGGCCGCCCGCCGGCGCCAGCAGCGCGCGGCGGTGGCGGGCGCCCGGCG
>JAICJK010000257.1 GCA_025928415.1 Solirubrobacteraceae bacterium
CCATCCGGGCGCCGGACGGCCGGCGGCCTCGCGGGCCTCGCGCGCCCGGCGGTCGCGCGCGGCCGCCTGGTGGTGGGCGATCGCCGCCCCGAGGTCGGCGTCCGGCCCGGCCCGCAGCAGGCTGGCCTCGAGCTGGGCCTCGAGCGCCCGCAGCTCGCGCCCCGTGGCCTTGCGGGCCCGCTTGGCGCCGGCGAAGCGGTCCCAGGCGCGGGCGAAGGCGATGAAGTTCGTCCGCCCGCCGCGGCGGTGGGCCGCGAGCATCGGGCAGACGCCGCCGCGCCGGTCGGTGTAGGCGCCGACGATGATCTCGCTCTCGCGGATGCCCTCGAGCATCGCCGCGCGCGTGCGGACCGGGAGGCAGTCGATCGCCAGGCGCAGCTCGTCGATGGGGGTGCGGCGGTCTCGCATGTAGGGTGCGGCCCGGAGCGGGTGCCGGGGCCAGAGCCTACGGCGTGCCCGTCGACGGGCCAAGCGAATCGCCTCCACCTGAAAGGACCGTTGCATGAAGCTCGGAGTGCACATCGGCTACTGGGGCATGGGCCTCACCAGCGCCGACCAGCTCGAGATCGTGCAGGAGGCCGAGCGGCTCGGCTACGACTCGGTGTGGGCGGCGGAGGCCTACGGCTCGGACACCGCGACCGTGCTGGGCTGGCTGGCCGGGCAGACCTCGAAGATCCGCCTGGGCGCCGGGATCTTCCAGATGCCCGGGCGGAGCGCGGCGATGACCGCCATGACCGCGGCCACCATCGACCAGCTCTCCGACGGGCGCATGATCCTCGGCATCGGCTCCTCGGGCCCCCAGGTCTCCGAGGGCTGGCACGGCGTCCGCTTCGGCAAGCAGCTCGCCCGCACGCGCGACTACGTCGCCGTGCTGCGCCAGGCGCTGGCCCGCGAGCGGCTCGAGTACCACGGCGAGACGATCGACCTGCCGCTGCCCGACGGGCCGGGCAAGGCGCTCAAGCTCACGATCGGCACGGTCCAGGAGCGCATCCCGATCTTCATCGCCGCGATCGGCCCGAAGAACACGCAGCTCGCCGCGGAGATCGCCGACGGCGTCATCCCGACGCTCTTCTCCCCCGAGCACGTCGCGGTGATGCGCGACGAGCTCGCGACCGGCGTGGCGCGCGCGGGCGGCGGCAAGACCGTCGAGGACGTGGAGATCGCGCCGCAGGTCCAGGTCTACGTGGGCGACGACCTCGCGGCCGCGCGCGATCTGATGCGGCCGTTCATCGCCCTGTACGTCGGCGGGATGGGCTCGCGCGAGAAGAACTTCTACAACCAGCTCGTGCAGCGCTACGGCTACGAGGACGAGGCCCGGACGATCCAGGACCTGTACCTCGAGGGCCGCCGCGACGAGGCGATGGCCGCGATCCCGGACGCGCTGATCGACACCGTCAGCCTGTGCGGGACCCGCGACCACGTGCGCGACCGGATCGCCGCCTTCCGCGACGCCGGCGTCGGGACGCTCGGCGTCACGCCCGTGGCCTTCACGAAGGACGACCGCCTCGAGCAGCTCCGGCTCGTGGCGGAGCTCAACGCGGCTTGAGGGTCCTCCTCGGCGCCTTCGGCGATCCCGGCCACGCCTTCCCGGTCATCGCGCTCGGGCGGGCGCTGCGGGCCCGCGGGCACGAGGTGCACGTGCAGACGTGGGCGCGGTGGCGCGAGGACGTCGAGGCGGAGGGGCTGCGGTTCTCCGCCGCGCCGGAGTACCACGTCTTCCCCACGCTGGAGCGCCCGCTCACGCCCTACGAGGCGATCGAGCGCGCGACGCTCACCACGCGCGAGCTCGTCCGCGAGCTCGCGCCCGACGTCGTGGTCGCCGACATCCTGACGCTCGCGCCGGCGCTCGCCGCCGAGCTGGAGGGCGTGCCCGGGGCCACGCTCATCCCCCACGTCGACCCGCGCCCGGCCCCCGGGTTCCCGATCTACTCGATCGGCGCCCGGCTGCCGCGGACCGGCGCGGGGCGGCGGATGTGGGACCGGGCCGGGGCGGCCCTCGCCGGCGGCCTGCGGCTCGGGCGCCGCGAGCTCAACGAGACGCGGGGGCGCCTGGGCCTGCCGGCATTGGACCACGTGCACGGCGGGATCTCGCGCGAGCTGTGCCTCGTGGGGACCTTCCCGCAGCTCGAGTACCCGCGGCCCGCCGATCCGGCGCGGGCCGCCACCCACGTCGTCGGCCCGCTGCAGTGGGAGCCGCCGTCCGACGCGGTCGCGCTGCCCGACGGCCCCGCGTCCTGGCCGGTGGTCCTCATCGCCCCCTCGACCGCGCAGGACCGCGAGCACCGGCTGCTGCGCGCCGGCCTGGAAGGCCTCGCCGGCCGCCGCGTGCGCGTCGTCGCGACGACCAACAACCGCCTGCCGATCCCCGCGCCGCCCGTGCCGGACAACGCCCTGCTGGTCGACTGGGTCTCCTACTCGCGGACGATGCCGCTGTGCGACGCGGTCCTCACCCACGCGGGCCACGGCACGATCTGCCGCGCGCTGAGCGCCGGGTGCGCCGTGGTCGCGGCTCCGGCCGCGGGGGACATGAACGAGAACGCCGCGCGGGTCGCCTGGGCCGGCGTGGGCGTGCGGATCCCGCGGCGGCTGGTCGGGCCGCGCGCCGTGGGGCTGGCGGTCGGCCGGGCGCTGGAGGACCCGGCCCTGCGCGCGCGGGCGCGCGAGCTGGCCGCCTGGCTGGCCGCGCACGATCCGGGCGCACGCGCCTCCGAGCTGCTGGAGGCCCACGCGCAGGCGGGCGCCGGGACGCGGGCCTAGCGGGACCGGACGAGTTGCCGCCGGTGCACGGCCTATCGTGCGCCCGTGCTCACGCTCCGGACCATGGACGCCCCGCTGCCCGCGCCCGGCTCCCGGGCGCTCGCCGTGCTGCTGTTGCGGGTGCGGTCGGCCGAGCTTCCCGTCGTCGGCGTCGGCCACCGCTACGGGCCACGCCTGCCGCGGGTGCGCACGCCGCGGGTCCTCGGGCCGGACCGCGATCGGCTCGCGCCCGAGGCGCTCGACCGCGACGTCGCCGAGGTCGCGCACGCCCGCTGGTCGTGGGCCCAGGCCTCCTGCCCGGGCCCGGAGATCCCGCTCGACGACGCGAACCTCGCGCAGCGGTTCGCGGATCCCCGCCCGGCACCGCGCGTCCCGTTGCGGCGCTGGCAGCCATCGCGCCACGCGTCGCTGTGCCTCGGGGCCAGCGCGGCGCTCCGGCTCGACGGGCTGCCGGCGGAGAAGGTCGCCGCGCTCTACAACGTCGCCGGCGCGGCCGCTTGCCCGTCGGCGCCGGGCACGGAGGCCCCCCGTTTCCGCGACCTCCCGGGGATCTCCCGCCGCGGCGACGCCTACTGGGCCCAGCTCGGCGCGTGGCCGTGGGCGGCGTTCCCCGATGGCCGGCTGCCCGCGGCGTGGTGGACGACGCACGACGCCTGGTCGTCGCTGCGCGCCTACCTCGACCGCGCGCTCGTCTCCACCCGCATGGTGGAGCGCCAGGAGGGGCTTCGCGTGGCGGCGTAGGTGCCGAGCCCCGAGCGGGGTTGGGTGCCGGGAAACGCGATCTGGCGTTGCCTCTCGGCGAGGCGTATGTTCGCCCGGGCAGGGGTCTGGCCCACGATCCGAACCGCCACGAGAGGTCGCCATGTCCGTCCCACGCAGCACTCCGTCGTCGTCCAGGATCCTCCGCGCGAGCTGTCTGGTCCTGGGGATGGTTGTGTTGGCCCCCGCCGCCGCGACGGCCAAGCAGCCACCTGCGCCGACGGCGCTGCTCGACACCGTCACGGCGACCGGAAGCGGCGCCACCTTCACGTCCGTCGACATCCGCGCTCAGAGCGGGCCCACGGGCGACAACCCATCTGGAACCGGGTCGTTCGTTGCGTTTGGCAGCTTCAACATCGGCGGCCCAGTGACATGCCTCAACGTCACAGGCAACACCGCCGTCCTCAACATCAACGACCAGACGTTCGGATTCGGCATCCTGACCGTGACGCTGACGGACAACGGCGGAAACGGCCGTGACGGGATGACCGCAGCGCCGTCCGGCCGCGCACCGGCCGATTGCTCCCCGTTCAGCGGCACTCCAGACACCTTGAGCGCAGGGCGCGCGACCGTGTTCGACGCCCCACCGCTGCCGACATCTAAAGAGCAGTGCAAGAACGGCGGCTGGGCGCAGTACGGGTTCACCAACCAGGGTCGGTGCATCAATTCCGTCAACCACCCCTAGCCCCATGTGATCCGACGGGCGCGCGGCCGCACCGCAGCTCCAATTGCCAGCGCGACCGTTGCGATGCCGGTGATGCCAGGGCGCCGTCGATGTGCACCGAGGCGAGGACAGCAATGACGGTATGGCGTGGCGGGGACGCAACCGACGAGGAATTGCTACGCAATTTGCTACCTGGAGAAGGGAAGAACCCCCGTCGTGACGGGGGTTCTTGAGGCTCCGGGGGTGGGATTCGAACCCACAACCGCTCGATTAACAGTCGAGAGCTCTGCCGTTGAGCTACCCCGGATCACGGAGGGCGCCGGGTGCGGCGCGCCAGAGGCCGAAGGGTAGCCGACCCTCCGGGCTCAGTCCTCCATGGCCCGTACGATCGCCTGGTCGACGGCGGTCTTGAGCTCCGCGCGGCGGTGGGCCAGGGCGGCGACGTCGCCCGCGCCGGCGTCGCG
>JAICJK010000108.1 GCA_025928415.1 Solirubrobacteraceae bacterium
ACGGTCCGCGGCCCGGCGATCATCGGCGCCCGGACGCGGCTGACCGACTGCTACATCGGGCCGTACACCTCCGTCGGGGAGGGCTGCGTCATCGAGGGCGCCGAGATCGAGCACTCGATCCTGCTCTCGGGCTGCGCGGTGCGCAACCTCGACGGGCGGATGGAGTCCTCGCTGCTTGGGCGCAACGTCACCATCGGCCGCGGCGTGGCCCAGCCCCGCGCCTTCCGCTTCATGGTCGGCGACAACTCCGAGATCGGCATCCTGTGAAGCTCCTGGTCACCGGCGCGGCCGGCATGCTCGGCCACCGGGTGGTCGGCGAGGCGCGGGCCGCGGGCCACGAGGCCGTCGGCGCCGACCTCGCGGAGTTCGACCTCACCGACCCCGAGGCGACGCGGCGCTTCGTGGCCGACGCGGCCCCGGACGCGATCGTCAACTGCGCCGCGTGGACCGACGTGGACGGCGCGGAGGCCAAGGAGGACCTCGCGCTGGCCGTCAACGGCGACGGGGCGGGCAACGTGGCCCGTGCGGCCGCCGAGGTGGGCGCGCGCATCGTCCAGGTCTCGACGGACTACGTCTTCGACGGGAACAAGGCCACGCCGTGGGTCGAGAGCGACCCCACCGGCCCGGAGGGCGCCTACGGCCGCACGAAGCTCGCCGGCGAGCAGCAGGTCGCCGCCGCCTGCCCCGAGCACGCCATCGTCCGCACGGCGTGGCTGTTCGGCGTGCGCGGCCCGAACTTCGTCGACACGATGTTGCGGCTCGCCGGCGAGCGCGACGAGCTGAGCGTCGTCGACGACCAGGTCGGCTGCCCGACGTGGGCGGGCCACCTGGCCCCCGCGCTCGTCGACATGGCCGAGCGCCGCGGCGACACCGGCATCTTCCACGGTGCGGGCGCGGGCCACTGCTCGTGGTACGAGTTCGCGCTGGCCATCTTCGACCGGGCCGGCGCGGACGTCCGCGTGCTGCCGACCACCAGCGAGGCCTTCCAGCGCCCCGCGCCGCGACCGGCGTGGAGCGTCATGGGCACCGAGCGTGCCCCGGGCGTGCGGCTGCCGCCCTGGCAGGAGGGCCTCGAAGGACACCTCAAGGAGCGTCCATGAAGCTGCTCGTCTGCGGCGGGGCCGGGTTCATCGGCTCGAACTTCGCCCGCGTCCGGACCCGCGAGAACGGCGACGACGTCGTCGTCCTGGACAAGCTGACCTACGCCGGGCGGCGGGAGAACCTCGCCGACGTCCCGCACGAGTTCGTCCACGGCGCGATCGAGGACCCCGATGCCGTGCGCGAGGCGATCGCGGGCGCCGACGCGGTGGTGAACTTCGCGGCCGAGACCCACGTCGACCGCTCGATCGCCGAGCCCGACGCCTTCGTGCGCACCCACTCGCAGGGGACCTACGTCCTGCTCGAGGCCGCCCGCGAGGCCGGCGTGCGCTACCTGCAGGTCTCCACCGACGAGGTCTACGGCTCGATCGAGGAGGGCTCGTTCACCGAGCAGTCGCCGCTGCAGCCGTCCTCGCCCTACAGCGCCACCAAGGCGGGGGCCGACCTGCTGGTGGCCTCCTACTTCCACACCTTCGGGCTCGAGACGGTGATCTGCCGCGGCTCGAACAACTACGGGCCCTACCAGTACCCCGAGAAGCTCATCCCGCTGATGGTGCTCAACGCCCTGCACGGCGACAAGCTGCCCGTCTACGGCGACGGGCAGCAGGTCCGCAACTGGCTCTACGTCGAGGACTTCGCCCGCGGCATCGGCCACGCGCTGGAGCACGGCGTCCCCGGCGAGGTCTACAACGTCGGCGGCCCCGACGAGGAGGCCAACCTCGACGTCGTGCGCCGGATCGTGTCGCTGACGGGCAACGACGAGTCGCTGATCGAGTACGTCACCGACCGCCCGGGCCACGACCGCCGCTACTCGCTCGGGTCGGAGAAGGTGCGAGCGCTGGGCTGGTCGGCCCAGGTGCGCTTCGAGGAGGGGCTGGAGCGGACGGTCGCCTGGTACCGCGACAACCGGGAGTGGTGGGCGCCGATCCGCTCCGGCGACTACCGGGCCTATTACGAGCGCCAGTACGGCCGCTCGCTCGGCTGACGACGACGCCGACGACTTCGTCGTCGGTCGGGACTTCGCCCACGGCGGGCGGGGACGGGACCGGCGCCCGGGGGGCGAACTCCCGGCCCGCGGCCTGGCCGCTATCACTCCCCCAGCGCGCTGACCTTCCAGGACTTCCCCTCGCGCACCAGCGTGAGGGTGTCCTTGCGCTTGTCGGAGCCGCTGCCGGAGGTGATGTGCGCCGTCGCGGTGTCGCCGTCGATGGTGATGTCGCCCTTGGACACCTTCAGCGTGGAGTCGGAGACGTCCTTGAGGGGGTCGTCGAGCGCCGAGGCGCAGCTCTTGGAGGCGTGCTTGGTGATGCGATCGACGAGCGGGGCGGCGAGGTCGCGGCTGCAGACCTTGTCCGAGTCGCCCGCCTTGACGTCGTCCTGGAGGTGGTCGATCGTCGTGGCGACCGCCTTCTCGGCGCCGGTGAAGCCGCCCGCCGAGGAGCTGGTGGCGCCCGCGCAGCCCCCCGCCCCCACGGCGGTGGCGGCGAGCAGGGCGCAGACGGCGAGGCGGGGCAGGAGCATCGGGGCATGAGGGTATCCGAGCGATCCCGCTCGTAGGATGGGCCCATGGCGCGCAGCATCCAGCCCGGGGAGCAGGTCCCCGTCCCCCGTGGCCGCCACGCGCCGCCGCTCGAGGTGCGCCTGACCGTCCAGCGCCGGCGCCTGCTCGAGGCGGCCGCCGCCGTGTTCGCCCGCCTGGGCTACGCCGAGGCCAGCGCGGAGGCCGTCGCGCGCGAGGCCGGGATGTCCAAGGCGACGTTCTACGAGCACTTCTCCAACAAGGAGGACGCGATCGTCGCGCTCTTCGAGGAGGCCGCGACGGAGATCACGCGCGAGATGGCCCACGCGGCCGGCGACCGCGACGCGGCCACGAGCTACGAGGCGTGGGTGCGCCGCAGCCTGCACGCCTTCCTCGGCACGCTGGTCACGTGGCCGGACGCCGCCCGGACGCTGCTCGTGGAGATCATCGGCGCGGGCCCTCGCGCGCAGGAGCGCCGCGACGCGATCCTCGAGGCCTTCGCCGGCGCCGTCCACCGCGACAACGCCCTGATGGCCCCGCGCTTCGGCGCCCCGACCTTCGCCGCGCCGGAGGACGCCTTCACGATCATCGGCGCGATCGTCGAGGTCGCCTCACGCCAGCTTCGCACCGGCCGGCCCGCCGACGTCCGGGACATCGAGCCCACGCTGCTGCGGGTCTTCTTCGGCATCCTCGCCCAGGCCCGCGACGAGGGCCTCGGCGGCGCCTGAGCCGCGGCCGGCGGCCCGCGGGCGACGACGGATGGCGCGCACGCTCGAGGAGCTCGAGGCCGAGGTCACCCGCTGCCGGCGCTGCCCGCGGCTGGTCGCCTGGCGCGAGGAGGTCGCGCGGGTCAAGCGGGCGGCGTTCGCCGGCGAGGAGTACTGGGGGCGCCCGGTCCCCGGCTTCGGCGACCCCGCCGCGCGCGTGCTGATCCTCGGCCTCGCGCCCGCCGCTCACGGCGCCAACCGCACGGGCCGGATCTTCACCGGCGACCGGTCGGGCGACTTCCTGTTCGCGGCCCTGCACCGCACGTCGTTCGCCAACCAGCCCACCTCGGTCCACGCGGGCGACGGCCTCGCGCTGCGCGACGCGTGGATCACCGCCGCGGTGCGCTGCGCCCCGCCCGCCAACCGCCCGACCCCGGCCGAGCGCGACGCGTGCCTGCCGTGGACGGTGGCGGAGCTCGCGCACCTGACGGAGGTGCGGGTCGTCCTCTGCCTGGGCGCGTTCGCCTGGGACGCCGCGCTGCGCCTGCGCGCCGCCGCCGGCAGCCCATCGCCGCGGCCCCGCCCGCGCTTCGGCCACGACGTCCTGTGGGACGCCGAGCCGTGGCCGCTGCTCGGCTGCTTCCATCCCAGCCAGCAGAACACGTTCACGGGGCGGCTGACGCCGGCGATGCTCGACGCGGTCCTGCTCCGCGCCCGGAGCGTCGCCGACGCCCGTACCTGAGCGCTCAAGCATCGCTTCGAGCGCGCCGACCATACGGCAGGCATGCCCGAATCCCCGCCCGACGCCCTGATGGGGGTCGAGCACGCCGAGCCGGCGACGGTCCGCCGGCTCCACGCGCTGCTCGAGCTGTCCGGCCTCTCGCGGGGTCAGGACCTCGACGCCGTGCTCGAGGCGGTCACCCGGTCGATCCTCGAGTCGATGGGCTACCGCACCGTGGTGGTCAACCTCTACCGGCCCGCGTGGGACGACTTCGAGTGCGTCGTCGTCGAGGGCAGCGAGGAGGCGCGCGACGCCCTGCTGGGCATCGTCCGGCCGTGGTCGGGCTGGGAGTGGATGTTCCAGGACAAGTTCGAGCGCTGTGGGGCCTACTTCCTCCGGCACGAGCTGGCCGAGTGGGAGGACGGCGACATCGTCTACACCCCGGAGATCGCGATCAGCGACGACCCGGACGCGTGGCACCCCGAGGACTGCCTGATCGTGCCGCTGCTCGACGAGACGGGCGGCATGGTCGGCACGCTGTCGGTCGACGAGCCCGCCAACGGGCGGCGCCCGACCGACGAGGAGCTCCAGACGCTCGTCGCCCTGGCCGGGCACGCGGCGCTGGCGATCTCGCAGACCCGCGCCACGCTGCAGGCCGAGCGGCATCGCACGGCGCTCAACGACCTGCTGAAGACCTCGTCGGACCTCAGCCCCGACCGGCCGCTGCCGGAGATCCTCGGCCGCCTGTGCGGCTCGGTCCAGCGCGGCCTCGGCTTCGAGAAGGTCGCCGTCTTCCTGCGCGACCGCGACGCGGACGCCGACGCGCTGCGCGTCGCGGCGGCCCGCGGGTTCGGGGAGCAGCGCAGCGCGCTCGACGCCCCGCTGAGCCTGCGGGCGCTGCAGGGCCTGTTCGACGAGCACCTCGGCCGCGACGGCTGCATCCTGGTCGACCGCGACACGGCGGCCGCGCTCGTCCCCAGCAGCCAGGTCCGGGTGCCCTCGCGCCGCAACGGGCGCGGGCCGCGGGCCTGGCGCGGGCACTGGCTCGTGCTGCCGCTGGCCGACGAGGCGGGCGCGACCGACGGCCTGCTGTGGGTCGACGACCCGGAGGACCGGCTGCTCCCGACGCCCGAGCGGCTGCAGCTCCTGCGCCTGTTCGCCGACCAGGCGGCCAGCGCGACCGCGGCCGACCGCCGCGTGCAGGCCCTGCGCCACCTCGCCGAGCACGACCCGCTCACCGGCGTCTACAACCGCCGCGACCTGTCGCGGCGGATCGACGTGGCGCGCGCGGACGGCGACGTCGCGGTGCTCATCTGCGACCTGGACCGCTTCAAGGCCGTCAACGACGACCTCGGCCACGACATGGGCGACCGCGTCCTGGAGCGCTTCGGCGCGCTGCTGCGCGAGCACAGCGCCCCGGCGGGCCACGCGGTCCGGCTGGGCGGCGAGGAGTTCTGCGTCGTCCTGCCCGGCGCCACCGGCACCGAGGCCTTCGCCTGCGCCGAGCGGCTGCGGCGCGCCAGCCGCGTCGCGCTGCAGGAGCTCGCGCCCGGCGTCACGCTGTCGGTCGGCATCGCCACGACCGCCGGCGGCGGCCCGGACAGCGCCCGCGCGCTGCTGATGGCCGCCGACCGCGCGCTGTACATGGCCAAGCGCCTGGGCCGCGACCGGTCCGTGCCCTACGACGCGTCGATGCCGAGCATCCCGCAGCGCCGGCGCGGCGAGCGCACCGAGCAGCTCTCCGCCGTGCTCCTGCTCGCCGAGGCGCTCGACCTGCGCGACGGCGGGACCTCCTCGCACTCGCGGACCGTCGCCCAGTACACGGAGCTCACCGGGCGCGCGCTCGGGCTGTCCCAGGACCGCGTCGAGCGGCTGCGGGTGGCGGGCGCCCTGCACGACATCGGCAAGATCGGCGTGGCCGACGCGATCCTGCGCAAGCCCGGCCCGCTGACCGACGCCGAGTGGGAGGACATGCGCCGCCACGCCGAGCTCGGCGCGCAGATCACCGCCCACGCCGGCCTGGACGACATCTCCGAGTGGGTGCTCTGCCACCACGAGCGCCTGGACGGCCGCGGCTACCCGCGCGCGCTGGGAGCCGAGCAGATCCCGCTCGAGGCGCGCGTGCTCGCGGTCACCGACGCCTACGAGGCGATGACGGCCGACCGGCCCTACCGCCGGGCGCTCGGCGACGCCGCCGCGCGCAGCGAGCTGCACCGCTGCGCCGGCACCCAGTTCGACCCCGAGGTGGTCGCCGCGTTCATCGGCGCGCTCGACGCCCGGGACTGCCCGCTGTCCGACGCGGCGTAGCCGCGAGGCGCCCGCGCGGCGCAGCGGGAGCCTCCGGTGCGGCGGCGCGCGAGGGGTACCCTCGGATGCGGTGCCGCTGTCCGCCTTCACCCCGCGCGTCCGGGACTGGTTCACGAGCGCATTCGCGCAGCCCACGCCCGTGCAGGCGCAGGCCTGGCCGGCGATCGCGACCGGCGAGCACGTCCTCATCGCCGCGCCCACCGGCAGCGGCAAGACGCTCGCGGCGTTCCTCTGGGGGCTGGACCGCCTGTCGCGCGAGGCGGCCGGTCACACGCGCCTGGTCTACGTCTCGCCGCTCAAGGCGCTGGCCTACGACGTCGACCGCAACCTGCGCGCCCCGCTGCGCGGCATCGGCAGCGACCTGACGGTCGCCATCCGCACCGGCGACACGCCGCAGAAGGAGCGGATGGCGATGCGCCGCACGCCGCCGGACATCCTCATCACGACGCCCGAGTCGCTGTACCTGATGCTCACCTCGCAGGCGCGCGAGGTCCTCCGCGGCGTCGAGGCGGTCATCGTCGACGAGATCCACGCGGTCGCGGGGACCAAGCGCGGCAGCCACCTGGCGCTGACGCTCGAGCGCCTGAGCGCGCTGCAGGACGGCGGGCGGGAGGTCCAGCGCATCGGCCTGAGCGCGACGCAGAACCCGCTCGAGGAGGTCGGGCGCTACCTCGTCGGGCCGCGGCGGCGCTGCCGGGTCGTCGACACCGGCGTGCGCAAGCCGATGGACGTCAAGATCCACGTCCCGGTCGAGTCGATGGTCGAGCCCGGGCAGTCGACGGGCGACCTGGATCCCCTGGATCCGGTGGCCGGCGGCGAGGCCACGCGCAACTCGATCTGGCCGGCGATCTACCCCGAGCTGCTGGCGCTCGTCCGCGAGCACCGGTCGACCATCGTCTTCGTCAACAGCCGCCGGCTGGCCGAGCGCCTGGCGCTGCGCCTCAACGAGCTGGCGGAGGAGCCCGTGGCGCGCGCGCACCACGGCTCCCTCAGCCGCGAGGCCCGCGTGGAGATCGAGGAGGCGCTCAAGGCCGGCTCGCTGCCCTGCCTCGTGGCGACCTCGTTGCTCGAGCTCGGCATCGACATGGGCGCC
>JAICJK010000124.1 GCA_025928415.1 Solirubrobacteraceae bacterium
CACCTTGGCGGCGGTGTAGGGCGTGTCGAACGGGCCGTCCGGCGCGATGTCCTTCGCGCTGCCGCCGTTGATGAGCCCGATCGCCCCGGCGTGGCGCGCCTCGACGGTGAGGATCGAGATCGCGGCCTTCAGGTAGGCGGGCCTCTTGATGTTGAAGCCCTGGCCGAAGTAGGCGTGGACCCCGGTGTTCTCGAGCACCTGCGCGGTGGCCTGGAACATGGCCTGGTCGGACGTCGTGCCCTTGAAGTCGAACTTCGGCTTCCTGGCCGCCTTCGACCCGAGCGCCTGCTTGAGCGCCTTGACGTGCGCGTTCTCGTCCCGGGTGACGACCGCGAGGAACTTCGCGGTCAGCGGGTCGGTGATCTTGCCGCTCGCGGTGGCCTCGTCGTAGAACGCCGCCTCGAGGTACTCGAGCGTCAGCGCGTAGTTGAGGATGCCGACGTCGCCCTTGCCGAAGCTCTTCGGCGGACGGCCGTGCGAGGCGGCGGCGAACGCCCCGGGCGCGGTCACGGCGCTGAGCAGCGCGCCGCCGCCGACGGCGGCGCCGCCCGCCAGGCCGGCCTTCTTCAGGAAGTCGAGGCGGGAGTCGCCGGCGACCGCGGCGGCGGACTCCCGGACGGCGCCGTCGACGTCGATCTCGGCAAGGTTGATCTCGTGCATGCCCGCAGTTCGGGAGCGCCGGGCGCGCGGTTCAACAGCTGGCGCCGCGCCGCTCGCGCTCAGGCGGCCAGCCAGCGGTGCACGTTCGCGCCGACCATCGCGTCGAGGTCGGCCTCCGCCACGCCTGCGTCGCGCAGCGCGGGGAAGATCCGCTCGAAGACCAGCGAGAAGTGCCAGTCGGGGGCCAGGGCGTGCTTGAGCTCGGGCGGGAACCAGTCGATCGTCGCGCACGCGTCCTGGCCGATGACCAGGCGGTCGGCGTGGCCGCGCTCGCACAGCGCGACGATCGTCGCGTTGCGCGGGCCCTCCGGCAGGAACACCGCGTCCAGGCCGTAGCGGTCCATGCCGAGCATGGCCCCGGTGGCCAGGAGCTCCTCGATGTGCTCCAGGTCGCCGGTGTCGCCGGTGTGGGCCAGCAGCACCTTGGACGGGTCGACGCCCTCCTCGGCGAAGATCCCCATCTGCAGCAGGCCGGTGTGCGTGCCCGGGTGGGTGTGGGCCATGATCGGCGCGCCCGTGCGCAGCGACGCCTGGGCGACGGCGCGGTGGACCTTGTCGACGTCCGGCGTGATCCCGGGCTCGTCGGCCGCGCACTTGAGGAAGTGCGCGCGCACCGGCGTCCCCTGGATGCCACGCTCGAGGTCGTGCACGAAGCAGTCGGCGAGGGCGTCGACCTCGCGGTTCTGGAAGTAGTGCGGCAGGAACGTGTAGTGCTGGCCGTAGACGCCGGTCGCCATCACGAAGCGCACGCCGGTCGCCTCCTGGACCTGCAGGTTCAGGCGCACGTCGCGGTTGAGGTCGAGGACCGACGGGTCGCAGATCGTCTTGACGCCGTGCGCCTGGGCGCCCTTGGTCTCGCGCACCGCGGCGTCGAACTCGGCTTCGGCGTCGACGAGGTGCGGCCACTGGAAGCGCAGGCCCTCGTGGGCGGTGATGAGGTGCTCGTGGACGAGCGTGCGGCCGAGGTCGGCGGCGTCGACGGGGCCGGCGGTGGTGGCGATGGGGGGCATGACCGCCGACGCTAGTCGACGGGCGCGCCGGCGCGCCAGGAGCGCGTCGCGCGGCGCCTAGGAGGGACCGAGCACGCGGCAGATGAAGCGAGCGCCCTCGGCGGCGTCCATCCCGCCCTCGCCCATCGCGTCCAGCGCGGAGGTGAGCAGGCCGCCGTAGGCCGTCAGCAGGGCGCCGGGCGGCAGGTCGGCCCGCACGGTGCCCTCCGCCTGCGCGCGCTCCATGACGGTGATCAGCCGCTGGTTGAGCGCGGCTCGGTAGCGCTGCATCTCGGGCACGCGCGCGGAGGTGTAGCGGTACAGGCGGTAACGGTCGCCGACCTCGAGCATCGCCCGCGTGGCGCGCTCGAGCGCCTCCCCCGGCGACCCCGGGGCGTCGTCGAGCGTCCGCTCGAGCGCCGCGAGCGTCGCGGAGTAGGTCCGGTCGCGCAGCGCGTCGAGCAGGTCGTCGCGCGAGGCGAAGTGGCGGTGCACCGTGGCCCGGTGCAGGCCGGCGGACTCGGCGATCTGCTGCATGGAGGCGCGGGGGCGCTCGGAGAGCACCCTGGCCGCGGACTCGAGGATGGCCTCGACGTTGCGCCTGGCGTCCACCCGGCGGGCGCGGTCCGACGACGCGTCCGCGGCGGCGGCGAAGCCGGCGATCGGTGCTCGCTGGATCATTGCAGGCCCAAAGTACCCGACCCGTCGCCGCCGGACCACCCGCAACCCGCGCGGCCTCGCGCCACGCTGGGGAATTCGTGGTGTCCACCCGCGATGCCGGGTAGTCTCGGCCTGCTGTGAACTGGACGTTCCTCTACCTCATGCTGTTCCTGAAGCTCCCGATCGCCGGGCTGCTGTGGATCGTGTGGTGGGCGATCCACGCCGAGCCCGACTCCGAGCCCGGCGAGCACGGCTCGGACGACGGCGGCTCCAAGCGTCCGGTGCACCCCCGCGGCCCGCTGCCCCACCTCCCGCGGCGCGGCCCGCACGGCGGCCGCCAGCTTCCGGCGCCGCCGCGCACGCGCAGCGCGGTCAGCGCCAGGGCCCGCCGCATCTCCCGCCCCTGACAGACTGCGGCCCCATGCCGACCTCCGTGCTGTCCGACGGCACGATCCGCCGCCTCGTCGAGGAGGGCGCGATCAAGCTCGACCCGTGGGACCCCGCGATGGTGCAGCCCGCCAGCGTCGACCTCAGGCTCGGTTCGTCGTTCCGGGTCTTCCACAACTTCCGCGTCGAGTCGATCGACCTCGCCCACCCGCCCACGAACCTCACCGAGCACGTCGCCGTCGGCGACGGCGAGTCGTTCGTCATCCATCCCGGCGAGTTCGTCCTCGGGCGCACGGCGGAGTGGGTCGAGCTGCCGGACGACCTCGTCGCCCGGATCGAGGGCAAGAGCTCGCTGGGGCGCCTGGGCCTGATCGTCCACGCGACCGCGGGATTCGTCGACCCGGGCTGGCAGGGCACGCTGACCCTCGAGATCACGAACCTGACCCGGGTGCCGATCGTCCTGTGGCCCGGCAAGCCGATCGCGCAGCTCTCGTTCATGACGCTCGACGCGCCGGCGCAGCGGCCGTACGGGCATCCCGAGCTCGGCTCGCACTACCACGGGCAGGTCGACGCGACCGAGTCGCGCTATGAAGGCGGCCCCGCCGCGCGCTAGTACAGGCGGCCTGATGTATTAGGGTCGGCGCATGGTCCACGCGCTGCTCGTCCTGGCGTCCATCGAGAGCCACAGCAAGACGGCGTTCTACATCGCCGGCGGCCTGCTCGTGGCGTGGGCGGTGCTCGTCGCCGCGTACGGGATCCAGCGCGCGGAGGCCGGGTTCCCGGCCGGCCTGTCGCAGCAGCGCGCGCTGATCGGCGTGACGGTGGTGCTGGTCGCCGCGGCGGTGGCCACGTCGATCATCACCGCCTGACGATGCGCGACGACGGCCACTGCCGAGCGGCGGTGGCCACGTCGGTCATCACCGCCTGACGATGCGCGACGACGGCCACTGCCGAGCGGCGGTGGCCACGTCGATCATCACCGCCTGACCCGGGTCGTCGCCGGACACCGCGCCGCGGCCCCCGCGGGGGCAGGTTCACGCGCGCGCGAGTGCGGGCATCCGCCCTCAGGGAGCGGCGCTCGGCGACGGCTAGAGTGCGACCCGACCCTCAAGAAGGAGCGAGATGAGCACCGAGACGCGCAGCGGAGGGACCGACGGCGTAGCCGCGTCCGCCTCCGACACCCTCACGGTGACCGACAACCGGACCGGGAAGACCTACGAGATCCCGGTGACCGACGGCACCGTCCGCTCGATGGACTTCCGCCAGATGAAGACGTCCGAGGACGACTTCGGCCTGATGACCTACGACCCGGCGTACACCAACACGGCGTCGTGCCGGTCGGCGATCACCTTCATCGACGGCGACGCCGGCATCCTCGAGTACCGCGGCTATCCGATCGAGCAGCTCGCGGAGCAGTCCACCTACCTCGAGGTCGCCTACCTCCTCGTCCACGGCGAGCTGCCCACCCAGGCGCAGCTCGACCAGTGGGAGAACGACGTCACGGTGCACACCTTCGTGCACGAGAACGTCAAGGAGTTCATGGGCGGCTTCCGCCACGACGCGCACCCGATGGGGATGCTGCTCGGCTCGGTCGGCGCCCTGTCGACGTTCTACCCGGACGCCAACGACATCTCCGACCCCGAGAACCGGATGATCCAGACCATCCGGCTGATCGCGAAGATGCCGACGCTCGCCGCGTTCGCCTTCCGCCACACGCGCGGGCAGCCCTACGTCTATCCCGACAACGACCTCAGCTATCCGGGCAACTTCCTCGGGATGATCTACAAGATGACCGAGCTGAAGTACGAGCCGGACCCCCGGCTCGAGCGCGCGCTCGACGTCCTCTTCATCCTGCACGCCGACCACGAGCAGAACTGCTCGACCAGCGCGGTGCGCTCGGTCGGCTCCTCGCAGGTCGACCCCTACTCGGCGGTCGCCGCCGGCGTCGCCGCGCTCTACGGCCCGCTGCACGGGGGCGCCAACGAGGCGGTGCTGCGCACCCTGCGGCGCGTCGGCACCAAGGAGAACGTCCCCGACTTCATCAAGAAGGTGAAGGCGGGCGAGGAGAAGCTCATGGGCTTCGGGCACCGGGTGTACAAGAACTACGACCCGCGCGCCCGGATCATCAAGACGGCGGCCGACGACGTCTTCGAGGTCACGGGGCTCAACCCGCTGCTGGAGATCGCCACCGAGCTCGAGAAGATCGCGCTCGAGGACGAGTACTTCATCTCGCGCAAGCTCTACCCGAACGTCGACTTCTACTCGGGCCTGATCTACGAGGCGCTCGGGCTGCCGGTCGAGATGTTCCCGGTCATGTTCGGCATCGGGCGCACGAGCGGCTGGATCGCCCAGTGGCTGGAGATGACGCAGGACAAGGAGCAGAAGATCGCGCGCCCGCGCCAGATCTACACGGGCCGGCGCACGGTCGACTACGTGCCGGTCGCCGACCGGGGCTGAGCCGCGCCCCAGGCCCGTCCCCCGGCGCGCCGGGGGACGGTGGGCGGGCCTGACAGGATCGCGGCGTGCTCGCCGTCGCCCTCTCCCTCGCCGCCTCGTGCTCGTGGGGCGTGGCGGACTTCGCGGGCGGGCTGTTCAGCCGGCGCTGGCACGCGGTGGCGGTCCTGCTCGTCGTCGAGACGGCGGGCCTGCTCACCGCCGGCATCATCGTCGTCGCGGCGGCCGAGCCCTTCCCGGACGCCCGCTCTACGCTGCTCGCGCTCGTGGCGGGCACCGCGGGGATCGCCGGCCTCGGGCTGTTCTTCAGCGCGCTGTCGGTCGGCTCGATGTCGATCGTCGCCCCGCTGGCGGCCACGGGCGCCGTGGTCCCGGTCGCCGTCGGCGTGGCGACGGGCGACCGGATCACGGTCGTCATCGGGATCGGGCTGGCGATCGCGCTCGCGGGCATCGCGCTCGCGGCCCAGGAGGGCGGCGAGGAGTCCGGCGCCGTCGCCGGGCACCACGGCCGCAGCGTGTTGCTGGCCTTCGCCGCGGCGCTCGCCTTCGGCACGTTCTTCGTCGCCTACGACGGCGCCGCCGACGGCTCGGTGAGCTGGGCCATCCTGCTCGCGCGCGTGCCCGCGATCCCGCTCGCCGGCGGGCTGATGGCCGTGCGGCGGATCCCGCCCGTCCGCGGGCCGGACCTGCTGAAGGTCGGCGTCGCGGGACAGCTCGACTGCGTGGCGACCGCGCTCTACGCCGCCGCCGTGACGCGCGGCGAGCTCAGCGTCGTCGCGGTCGTCGGGTCGCTGTATCCCGTCGCCACGGTGCTGCTGGCGCGCGCCGTCCTCGGCGAGCGTCTGCGCACGGCGCAGGCGATCGGCGTGCTCGCGGCGCTGGCGGGCGTGGCGCTGGTGAGCGCGGGCAGCGCGTGAGCGCCGAGCGCATGTCCACCGGCGATCTGTGCGCTGCGCCACAGTCGGTAGCGATCTGCTACCTACAATTTCGACACCATGTCGACCACCCTCTCCGACGGCACCCGCGTGGTCCTGCGCCCCATCGGGCCGCGGGACGCGCCCACGCTCGCCGCGGGGCTCGGGCGGTTGTCGCCCGCATCGGTCCACGCGCGCTTCCTCACCGCCAAGCCGCGCTTCACCGCAGCCGAGCTGCGCTACCTGACCGAGGTCGACATGGTCGATCACGTGGCGCTGGTCGCCGCGCTCGAGGACGAGCCGGACGGGCTGGTCGCGGTGGGCCGCTTCGTGCGCGACACGGCGCACGGGCGCGAGGACAGCGCCGAGGTCGCGGTGACCGTCTGCGACGCGCTGCAGGGCCTCGGGCTGGGGCGGGCGCTCGGCCTCGCCCTGGCCGACCACGCGCGGGAGCGCGGCATCGCGCGCTTCACCGCGACGATGCTGCCCGAGAACACCCCCGCCCTCGCGCTGTTCCGGACGATCTCGCGCGCGCTGCACCACGAGGTCCGCAACGAGGTGCACCGGGGCGTCCGCGAGCTCGTCGCCGATCTCGCCGCGTAGGCTGCCCGCCATGGCGGCGGGATTCCGGCTGACCGTGCGCGTCGGCCCCAAGGTCGAGCGCTCCTCGCACCCCACGCTCGACGCAGCGCTCGAGGCCCTCGACGAGCGCCTGGCCGCCGAGCGCCCCGCGCGCCGGCCCGTCCGGCTGCTGGCCCGCGAGATCGCCCCGGTCCGGCAGGTCGCCGCGCGGGGCGAGATCGCCGGCCCCGGCGGCGCGCGCGGCGGCATCGACCTGCGCGGGGACGGGTCGCGGGAGGCCTGGACCGGCCGCTGGCGGAGGACGGTGGTGACGCCCGGGGACGGCGAGGACGCCGTGGCCGCGCTGGGCCGCGCGCTGGCTCAGACCGGCTCGAGCGCCGCGTCGTAGGGGCCGCGGCCCGTCAGGCAGCGCGCGCCGCAGCGGGCGGCCAGCGCGAGCG
>JAICJK010000435.1 GCA_025928415.1 Solirubrobacteraceae bacterium
AGCCGCCAGCGCGCTCGCCGGCGCCAGCAGCGCCGCGGCGACGACGAGGGGGGACAGGACGGCGGCCGCGCGCAGGCGCCGCCAGGGGGCAGAAGTCTTCATCCGGCCCGCAAGATCGCATACCAGGCGCCTCGGTCATACGTCCAAAGCGCAAGACTGGTCTTAGGTTGGGGTCGGTGCACGAGGTCGTGCAATTGGGCGCCGGGTTGCGCATGCCGGGGCGCGGTGGCCCTACCCTCAGCGGCAGCCCGAATGCGTTCCCGTGCCTCCCTTCGCCGGCTGCTGCCCGTCGGCCTGATCGTCCTCGTCCTGGCCGGCGTGCTGGTCGCCGCTGCCGGCGCCTACGACCACGCGCGGCGGGACCGCCTGGCGCCCGGCGTACGGGTCGGGGGAGTCGACGTCGGCGGGATGAGCGTGGACGACGCCCGCCGCGTCGTCGACCGCCGTGCCGTGGCCCCGCGCCGGCGCGCGATCACCGTCCACGCCGCCGGGCACACGTTCACGCTGCCGCCGTCGCGCAGCCGCGTGGTCGCCGACGTCGACGACGCCCTCGAGGACGCGGTCGGCGCGAGCCGGAAGGGCTGGCTCGGCGCGCGCGTCCTCGACGGCCTCACCGGCCACCACGTCGACGCGCGCGTCCCGCTCACCGTCCACTACGCGCCCGGGGTCGTGCGCCCGCTGGTCCGGCGGATCGCCGCCAAGGTCGACCGCGACCCCGTCGACGCGAAGGTGACGCCCGACGCCGCCGGCCTGCACACGACCCCGTCGCGACCGGGCCGCGCGGTCGACACCAAGGCCCTGGCCCGCAGGATCGCCTCCGCGCTGACGTCGCCGAGCCGCCCGGCCGACATCGAGGCGAGCCTGCGCCCGGTCGCGCCCAAGGTGACCAGCGACCAGCTCGCCAAGAAGTACCCCGCCTACATCATCGTGGACCGCAAGGCCCACGTCCTTCGCTTCTACCAGGACCTCAAGCTCGCCGACACCTACCCGATCGCCGTCGGCAAGGCCGGGCTGGAGACGCCCGCGGGCCTCTACGACGTGCAGTGGCGGGAGGTCAACCCGCCCTGGCGCGTGCCCAACAGCCCGTGGGCCGGCAAGCTCGCCGGCAAGACGATCCCGCCCGGCCCCGACGACCCGATCAAGGCGCGCTGGATGGCCTTCGACGGCGGCGCCGGCATCCACGGCATCGACCCGAGCGAGTACGGATCCATCGGCCACGACGCCTCGCACGGCTGCGTGCGCATGCGCATCCCGGACGTGATCTCGGTCTACGCCCGCTCCGCTGTGGGCACGCCCGTGTTCATCGCCTAAGTGCACCGCCCACAGACCTCCGTCCTCACCGGCGGCCTGCTCCTGGCCGCCCTGACCTTCATCGCCGCCGTCGGCCGCCCCGCGGCCGCCGAGGCCCGGATCCCCATCCGCGTGGGCATCGGCGACCAGCAGATCTCGATGTTCGACCAGTCCGCCTTCCAGCGCGCGAAGTTCCGCCGCGTGCGCTACTTCATCGCCTGGAACGCGATGGACGACGACAGCGCCCGCCTCGCCGCCCGCGCCTACGTCAAGCGGGCGCGCGAGGACCACTTTCAGGTCCTGCTCCACGTCTCCAGCGACGACCTGCGCATCAAGAAGGCCAAGCTGCCCTCCGTCAGCGCCTACCGCCATCAGATCCGGCGGCTCGTGGCCTACTTCCGCGACCTCGGGGTCCGGGAGTTCGGGACCTGGAACGAGGCCAACCACGCCAGCCAGCCGACGTACCGCAGCCCCACCCGCGCCGCCGACTTCTTCCGCGAGATGTACCGGGCGGTCAAGGGGCATTGCCGCACGTGCGCGGTCGTGGCGCTCGACGTGCTCGACCAGCGCGGCGTCGAGCGCTACATGCGCTCGTTCTACCGCCACCTCTCGGCGACCTACCGCCGCCGGGCCACCGTCGTCGGGATCCACAACTACGGCGACGTCAACCGCAAGCGCACGACGTTCACGCGCAGCATCATCCGCCAGGCGCACCACTACAACCGCCACACCCGCTTCTGGCTGACCGAGACCGGCGGCATCGTGAAGTTCGGGCGCGACTTCCCGTGCTCGACCTCACGCGCCAAGAGCCGCCTGCAGTGGATGTTCTCGCTCGCCCGGCGCTATCGGACCAGCGGCATCGAGCGCCTGTACATCTACAACTGGACCGGCGCGGGCTGCGACGCGCGCTTCGACGCGGGGCTGACGTCGCCGCACGGGACGCCCCGCGCGGGCTACCGCTACGTGCGCCGCGCACTGCCGAACTACCTGCGGTAGCCGGCGGCCGCGACGCCGTACAGCGCCTCGACGGTGTGTCGCGGGACGCGGGCCCCTGGGCATGCCCCGTCGGCGTCTTTGCCAGACTCCGGCGCGATGCGCCACCTCGCCCCGCTGTCCGTCGCGCTGCCGGCCGCCTGCGCCCTCGCCCTCGCCGCCAGCGGCTGCGGGACCGAGCGCACCGCCGCGCAGTCCCGGCCCCCGGCCGCGACGCAGACGGCGGCGGCGCCCGCGGCGCAGGCCGGCGGCGCGCTCGCGCCGATCTCCAAGCAGACGGCCAAGAAGCCCGCGATCCCCAAGCCGTCGGGCGCGCCGCCGACCTCGCTGGTCAAGCGCGACATCGTGAAGGGCAGCGGCCCGGCCGCGAAGGCCGGCGACACCGTCTCGGTGCAGTACGTCGGCGTCGCCTGGTCGACGGGCAAGGAGTTCGACGCGTCGTGGGACCGGGGCCAGGCGTTCAGCTTCCCGCTCGGCGCCGGGCAGGTCATCCGCGGCTGGGACGAGGGCGTGGCCGGGATGCGCGCCGGCGGGCGCCGCGAGCTCGTCATCCCTCCGGATCTGGCCTACGGCGCGGCCGGCTCGCCGCCGGCGGTGGGACCCGATGAGACGCTCATCTTCGTCATCGACCTGCAGAAGATCGGCTGACGCCGGCCGCTCCGCGCACCCTCCGATCGGGGGACGCGCGATGACCGGTTGGTCCTCCGACGGACCGATGGGGATGCGGACCGGATGATCCGATCCTCTGGATCAGTGAGTCCCGAGGCCGCCACC
>JAICJK010000202.1 GCA_025928415.1 Solirubrobacteraceae bacterium
GCGGCATCAGGGGACCCGGTGGACGGGGCCGGCGCCGGGCCCGGCTGCGCCGGGGGGGCCGCGCTGCCGCGCCGGTCCACGGCCGCGACCCGGCGGCGGGCATCGCGGCCCTTGACGTCGACGGTCACCGCGATGCTGGCCTGCGACAGGATCGCGCCGACGACCATCACCGCGGACCCGGCGAGCGCCAGCCAGGCGCCGGTGTCGAGATCGGCGCCCTGGGCGTCCGGCGGGGGGTTGATCAGCTGGGAGACGACGACGGCGCAGGCGGCCAGCGAGAGGCCGAGCACGACGCGGCCGTCCCCGGCGGCGAGATGCCCGAAGGCCGCCGCCGCCGCGCCGAGGGCCAGCGCGGCGAGCAGCAGGTCGAGCGTCTCGAACACGTGCCATGCGGTGCCGCCCGGCTGGTACCAGCTCACCCACAGGGCGATCAGCAGCGCGGCCGCGCCGAGGGCGACGAGCAGGGGTCCGGCATCGAGTCTGCGGTCCATGGGTTCGAGTCCTCCCGGTTCGAGGATCCCCACACTGTGCCAGCCCGGGCGGCGGCCCATGCCGGTCAGGCGATGGCGGCCAGCAGGTCGTCCACGAGGTCGCGCGGGGCCTCGATGCCGCAGGACAGCCTGACGAGGTCTGCCGGGACCGCCGCCGCCGATCCCTCCACGGACTGGTGCGTCATCGCCTGGGGCACCTCGACGAGCGACTCGACCCCGCCGAGCGACTCGGCCAGCGTGAACAGCTCGGTCCGCTGGGCGATGCCCGCCGCGTCGGGATGGCGGAAGGACACCATCCCGCTGAAGCCCGGCCAGCGCACGTCGGTGACGCCGGGCGTGGCGCGCAGCGCCTCGCTCACCGCCGCGGCGCTCGCCGCGTGCGCGGCCATCCGCAGCGGCAGCGTGCGCAGCCCGCGGTGCACGAGGAAGCAGTCGAACGGACCGGGGACCGCGCCGACCGCGTTCTGGACGAAGCCCACCGCGGCCGCGGCCTGGTCGTCGCGCACCACCACCGCGCCGCCCACGGTGTCCGAGTGGCCGCCGAGGTACTTCGTGGTCGAGTGCACGACCGCGTCGGCGCGCTGCTCGAGCGGGCGCTGGTTGACCGGCGTGGCGAAGGTGCTGTCGACCGCGACGAACGCGTCCCGCTTGCGCGCGACGATCGCGTCGAGGTCCACGACGTTCAGCAGCGGGTTGGTCGGCGTCTCGACCCAGATCAGGCGCGTGTCGTCGCGGATCGCGCGCTCGACCGCGTCGAGGTCGGTCTGGTCGGCGAGCGTGTAGTCCAGGCCCCAGCGGGCCAGCACCTTGTCGACGAGCCGGAACGTCCCGCCGTACAGGTCGGCGGGCAGGACGATGTGGTCGCCCGCGCGGCAGACCGTCGTCAGCAGCGCGTGGGTGGCCGCCATGCCGGACGAGAACGCCCGCGCGTAGCCGCCCTCGAGCTCCCCGAGCGCCCGCTCGAGCGCCGTGCGCGTCGGGTTGGCCGAGCGCGCGTAGTCGAAGTCCTCGACGTACTCGCCGACGGCGGACTGCGCGAAGGTCGACGTCTGGTGGATCGCGGGGATGACCGACCCGTACGAGGGGTCGGGCGCGAGCCCCGCGTGGACGGCGCGGGTCTGCAGCGCGTGCCGGCCGGTCACCGGGCCAGGGCCTCGAGCAGGTCGGCGCGGGTCACGATGCCCGCGGGACGGCCGTCCTCGGTGACCAGCAGCGCCTGGCGCTCGCCGACGAGCAGCTCGACGGCGTCGCGCACGGGATCGGTGCTGCTGACCGCGTAGAGGGGCGGCTCCATGACCTCGGCGATGCGCGCGCCCAGCAGCGACGGGTCGCCGACCGCGTGCTTGAGCAGCCCGCGCTCGCCGACCGAGCCGACGACCGTCGTGGCGTCGTTGGCGCTGACGACCGGGAGCTGGGAGACGCCGTGCTCGTGCAGCAGCGCCACGGCGTCGGCGACCTTCTGGTGGGCGTGCACGGTGACCAGCGGCGGGAGCTGGCCCGTGGCGCTGACGTCGTGCTTGCGCTGCAGGACGTCGCCCACGCGCTGGTCGCCCTCGCGCTCGAGGAAGCCGTACTGGGTCATCCAGGCGTCGGAGTAGACCTTCGACAGGTAGCTGCGCCCGCCGTCGGGCAGGATCACCGCGACCATCGCCTCCGGGTCCTCGACCTCCGCGGCGACCTGCAGCGCCGCGTGCAGGGCGGTGCCCCCCGAGCCGCCGGCGAGGATCCCCTCCAGGCGGGCGAGCTTGCGTGCCGTCAGGAACGAGTCCTTGTCGGTGACGGTGATGTAGCGGTCGACCACGGACGGGTCGAACGTGGCCGGCCAGAAGTCCTCGCCGACGCCCTCCACGAGGTAGGGCCTGGCCTCGCCGCCGGAGTACACCGACCCGTAGGGGTCGGCGCCGACGACCACGATGGCGGGGTTGCGCTCCTTGAGGTAGCGCCCGGCACCCGTGATCGTGCCGCCCGTCCCGATCCCGGCGACGAGGTGGGTGATGCGGCCCTCCGACTGCTCCCACAGCTCCGGGCCGGTCGACGCGTGGTGCGCGGCCGGGTTGGCCGGGTTGGCGTACTGGTTGGGCTGGAAGGCGCCCGGGATCTCCTGCGCCAGGCGGTCGGCGACGCGGTAGTAGGACTCCGGGGAGTCCGGCGGGACCTCGGTCGGGGCGACGACGACCTCGGCGCCGTAGGCGCGCAGCAGGTCGATCTTCTCCGAGGACATCTTGTCCGGCATCACCGCGATGACCCGGTAGCCCTTCAGGCGGGCGGCGATGGCCAGGCCGGTGCCCGTGTTGCCCGACGTCGGCTCGACGATGGTGCCGCCGGGCTGCAGGTCGCCGGCGCGCTCGGCCGCCTCGATGAGCGCCACCGCGACCCGGTCCTTGATCGAGCCGCCGGGGTTCAGCGCCTCGACCTTGGCCACGAGCTGCGGCGCGAGGCCGGCGCCCATGCGCGACAGCCGGACGAGGGGGGTGCCGCCGATCGCGTCGAGGATCGAGTCCTGGACGCCCGCGAGGGCCCTGGTGGAGGTGTGCATGGAGCCATGGTGCCAGAACCTGCGGTCCCGGAACGTGTTGGGCGAAGATCCTTCGGCGTAGCGTCGACTGGGAAGCGTAGTCTTCGGCCATGGACGCGAGCAGGCCCGTGGGCCCGAACGACCTCGATGCGACCGATCGCGCGATCCTCACCGCGCTGGCCGGCGACGCGCGCATCTCCAACGCGCGCTTGGCGCAGCGGGTGGGCGTCGCGCCGTCGACGTGCCTGGTGCGCGTGCGGGCGCTGCGCGAGCGCGGGGTGATCCAGGGCTTCCACGCCGAGCTCGACCTCGCCGCGCTCGGCCGGCCGCTGCAGGCGATGGTCGCGATCCGGCTGTCGGTGCACGATCGCGAGCAGATCGTCGCCTTCACCGCCGCCGTCCGGGGCCTGCCGGGCGTGCTGTCGGTCTTCCACATGACCGGGGTCAACGACTACCTGGTCTGGGTCGCCGCGCGCGATCCGCAGGACCTGCGCGAGTTCGTCGTCGACCACCTCGCCACGCACCCGGCGGTCGCCCATGCCGAGACCTCGCTGATCTACGAGCACCGGCGCGGCCCCGGGATCTGGGGCGCGGCCGATCCGGCCTAGGGCCTACGGGGCTAGCGCCCGCCGCCGGCCGGCCCGGTGCCCGCGGGGCCGCCGCCCGCCGGGCCGCCGCCGGGCCCGCGCTGGCGCAGGAAGCGCTGGAACTCGCGCGCGAGGACGTCGCCGCTCGGCAGGTCCTGCGGACGCAGGTCGGGCTCCTCGTCGGCCGCCGCCTGCTCGAGGCGCTCCACGAAGGCCTGGACCTCCGGGTCGCTCTGCACGGCGAGCGAGACCTGCCGCTCGTACTCCGCGGCCGCGGACTCGAGCTCCTGCGCGTCGACGGACACCCCGACGAGCCCCTCGACCTTGCGCACGAGCGCGAGCGCGGCCTTCGGGTTCGGCGCCGCGGCGACGTAGTGCGGCACGCTGGCCCACAGCGACGCGGCCGGGATGCCCGCCTCCTGGCAGGCCGCCTGGAGCACGCCGACGATGCCGGTCGGCCCCTCGTAGTCCGAGCCCGTCATGCCGACGCGGTCCACGAGCGCCTCGTCGCTGGCCAGCCCCGTGACGTGCACCGGGCGCGAGTGCGGCACGTCGGCCAGCAGCGCGCCGAGCGACACCACCATCTGCGTCCCGAGCGCCTCGGCCAGCTCGACGACGAGCCCGGTGAACGTGCGCCAGCGCATCGACGGCTCGGGGCCCTGCAGCAGCACCAGGTCGCGAGGCGCGCGGGGCACCCGCGCGGCGAACACGTCGACCGACGGCCACTCGACCTCGCGCGTGCGGCCCTCGGCGAAGGCGACCCGCGGACGGGTGGCCTGGAAGTCGAAGAACTCCTCGGGGTCGATGCGCGCGAAGCGCGTGGCGCCGAGCGAGGACCCCATGAACTGGACCGCGGCCGAGGCGGCGTCACCGGCATCGTTCCACCCGGTGAAGGCGCACACGAGGGCGGGAGCGCGGAGCCCGTCAGGGCGGCTCTCCCAGATCAGCGGCTGCATCCGATCCACCGTACATCATGGTTCTGTGCCCTCAGACCGCCCGCCCGCCGCGGCCGCCGGCGCGCCGGCGGCTCCCATCGCGACCCTGCGCGCCGGCGACGCGATCGACGGGACCTACGCGTGTACGCGCAAGGACAGGCTGTCGGCGCGCTCCGGCGCGCCCTACCTCGCGCTGGAGCTCCGCGACCGCACCGGCGCGATCCCCGCGCGCGTGTTCCGGGACGCCGACGCGGCGGCGGGGCGCTTCGACCGCGGCGACCTCGTGCGCGTGCGCGGGAAGGTCGAGCGCTTCCGCGAGGAGCTGCAGGTCGACGTGGCGCAGATCGCCCGGACCAGCCCGGGCGACGCCGACCCGGCGGCCTTCCTGCCCGTCGCCTATCGCGACCTCGACGAGCTCGACGGCTTCCTCGAGCACCTCGCGCGCGAGGTCCACGACCCGGGCTACCGGGCGCTGCTCGACGCCCTGCTCGGGGACGCGGAGCTGCGCGCCGCCCTGCGCCGCGCGCCGTGCTCGCGCGCGGGCCACCACGCGTACCTCGGCGGCCTGCTGGAGCACACCGTCGCGGTCGCCACGCTCGCCCAGGAGGCGTGCATCCTGCACCCGCGCCTGAACTCCGACCTGCTGCTCGCCGCCGCCGTCGTCCACGACCTCGGCCGCACGCAGGAGTTCACCTACGGCGCGGAGATCGGCCTCACCGACGCCGGGCGCCTGCTGGGCCACGTCGAGCTCGGGCTCCGCCTGCTGGCGGCGCGCGCGGCGCGGGTGCCCGCGCTCGACGAGGCGCGCCACCTGGCGCTGGCGCACTGCGTGCTGACCCACCACGGGCCCGACGCGGCGCCGGGGCGGCGCTTCGCGTCCCCCGAGGCGCTGGCC
>JAICJK010000034.1 GCA_025928415.1 Solirubrobacteraceae bacterium
CGCGACTCCGTCCTCGGGCCCTACTCGATCGACGCCAACGGCGACACGACGATCGACGACTACGGCCTCTACGAGGTCCGCGGCGGCCGGCTGACCTTCGTGCGCAAGATCGACACGGCCGCGCCCTGAGCGCGCGTCGCGGCCGGACCTGACGCGCCGGGCGCCGCGCGGCCCCCGGCTACGATGAGGGCAGATGCCCGAGGACGCCGGCCGCCAGCCCGCAGACGCACCGCGCCCGCGCCCTTCCCAGGCCCCGGGGGGCGGCCGGCGCGGCGGCCCGCAGGTCAACGGCGAGCAGCGGACGCCGTGGCGGGTCGACCCGGCGCCGGACGGGCGCGGGAAGAAGCCCGACCGCCCGCCGCCGACGGGGATGAGCTGGCGCCGCTTCGGCGTCCTGCTGCTCGTGGCCTTCGTGCTGTCCAACCTGCTGGTGACGCTGCTGCCCGGCGGCGAGCCGCCCGCCCGCGTCTCCTACACGCCGTACTTCCTGCAGCAGGTCAAGGCCGGCAACGTCAAGGACATCTCCGCGCGCGGCGAGTCGGTCTCGGGGACCTTCAAGAAGGCCGTCGACCCGCCCGGCAAGGCGGGCAAGACCACCTCGTTCACCACCGAGGTCCCGACCTTCGCCAACGCCGACGAGCTGTCGACGCTGCTGCAGGACCACCACGTCGAGGTCACCGCCGAGCCGCCCAAGGAGGGTCGCGGCCTGCTCGAGCAGCTGCTGATCTCGCTGCTGCCGTTCGTGCTGCTCATCGGCCTGTTCGTGTTCCTGGCGCGACGCGCCGCCGGTGGCGCGGGCGGCCTCGGCCAGCAGTTCGGCCGCACCAAGGCCAAGCGCGTCGAGGCGGGCACCACGCGGACGACCTTCGCCGACGTCGCCGGGATCGACGAGGCCGAGGACGAGCTCAAGGAGATCGTCGACTTCCTGCGCGAGCCCGACAAGTACAGCGCGCTCGGCGCCAAGATCCCGCGCGGCGTGCTGCTGACCGGGGCGCCGGGCACCGGCAAGACGCTGCTCGCGCGCGCGATGGCCGGCGAGGCGCAGGTGCCGTTCTTCAGCGCCTCGGCCGCGGAGTTCATCGAGATGATCGTCGGCGTGGGCGCGTCGCGCGTGCGCGACCTGTTCGAGGAGGCCAAGAAGGCCGCCCCGGCGATCATCTTCATCGACGAGCTGGACGCGATCGGCCGCGCGCGCGGCGGCAACCAGGGCCTCGGCGGGCACGACGAGCGCGAGCAGACGCTCAACCAGGTGCTGACCGAGATGGACGGCTTCGACCCGTCGATCGGGGTCATCGTGCTCGCCGCCACCAACCGGCCCGAGGTGCTCGACTCGGCCCTGCTGCGACCGGGGCGCTTCGACCGCCGCGTCATCGTGCAGGCCCCGGACAAGAACGGCCGCCGCAAGATCCTCGAGGTCCACACCCGCTCCGTGCCGCTGGCCGCCGACGTGTCGCTGGAGACGCTGGCCGCGACCACCCCGGGCATGGTCGGCGCCGATCTCGCCAACCTGGTCAACGAGGCCGCGCTGCTCGCCGCCAAGCGCGGGCACGCGAGCGTCGCCAACGACGACTTCACCGACGCCCTGGAGAAGGTCATCCTCGGCGCCGAGCGCAAGGTGGTGATGACCGCCGCCGAGCGCGAGCGCACGGCCTACCACGAGGCGGGCCATGCGCTGGTGGGCATGCTGACGGCAGGCGCGGACCCGGTCCGGAAGATCTCGATCATCCCGCGCGGCATGGCCCTCGGCGTGACGCTGTCGGCCCCCGAGGCCGACCGCTTCAACTACGACGAGGCCTACCTGCGCTCGAAGATCCTGGTGGCGCTCGGCGGGCGGGTGGCCGAGGAGGTCGTCTTCGGGACGATCACCACGGGCGCGGAGTCCGACATCCAGCAGCTCACGCAGATGGCCCGCGGCATGGTCACGCGCTGGGGGATGAGCGAGGCGATCGGGCCGATCGCCGTCGACGGCGCCGACCGGCAGAACGCGCTGCTGCCCGGCGTGTCGGCGACCTCCGAGGCCACGCAGCAGCTCATCGACGCCGAGGTGCGCCGCATCGTCGACGAGGCCCATCACGACGTGTCGCTGCTGCTCGGGCGGCACCGCGAGCAGCTCGAGTCGCTGACCCGCGCGCTGCTGGAGAAGGAGACGCTCGACGAGGCGGAGGCCTACGAGGCCGCCGGCGTCGACCGCCACGCCGTGGCGCCCGGCGCCTGAGCCGAGACCGACGCCGAGCTCAGGCCAGCGCGTCGGCCAGCGCCGCGTCGAGCCCGGGATGGCGGAAGGCGTGGCCGGCCTGCAGCGCGCGCCGCGGGACCGCCCGCTGGCCGGCGGTGACGACCGTGCTCATCTCCCCGTAGCGCAGCCGCAGCGCGAGCGCCGGGACCGGCAGCACGGCGGGGCGGCGCAGGGCGCGGCCCAGCGCCTTCGAGAAGGCCCGGTTGGTCACCGGCTCGGGCGCCGAGGCGTTGTAGGGGCCGCGCCAGTCGCCGTCGAGGGCCGCCAGGTACATGCCGACGACGTCGTCGGCGTGGATCCAGGGCAGGTACTGCGCGCCTCCGGCGACGGGGCCGCCGAGCCCGGCCCGGAAGGGCGGGAGCATCGTCTTGAGCGCGCCTCCGGAGCGGTCGAGCACGACCCCGGTGCGCAGGCGCGCGACCCGTACGCCGAGGGCGCTCGCCGCGTCCGCCTCGGCCTCCCAGCCCACGCAGGCCCGCGCGAGGAAGTCGTCGCCGGGCGGCGCGTCCTCGCCGAGCACCGCGTCGCCGCGGTCGCCGTAGTAGCCGACCGCCGAGGCGGCGATCAGCGCCGCCGGGCGCGGGTCGGCCTCCAGCAGCCCGGCGACGAGGTTGCGGGTGCCGAGCACGCGCGACCGCACGATGTCCTCCTTGGCCCGCGCGGTCCAGCGCTGGGCCACCGGCGCGCCGGCGAGATGGAGGACCGCGTCGCGGCCGTCGAGCGCCGCGCAGGGCGCCTGCCCGGCGACCGGGTCCCAGGCGACGGCCTCGACGCCGAGCGCCGACCGCGCGCGACCCGCATCGCGCGACAGGACGGTCACGCGGTCGCCGCGGTCCGTCAGGGCGGCGACGAGGCGCCTGCCGATGAGTCCGGTCGCGCCGGTGACGGTGACGTCCATGGGATGGGTACGCGGCGGCCGGCGCCCGCGATCAGGACGCGCGCATGTGCTCCGTGTCGATGGCGGCGAAGCCGATCGTCCCCTGCCCGGCCTGCGCGGCCCCGGACGAGCGCGCCTCCTCGGACACGGCCGCGGCGACCGCCGGGGCGACGTCGCGGTTGAAGACCGACGGGATGATGTAGTCCTCGCGCAGCTCGCCGTCGCCGAGGATGTCCGCGATCGCGCGGGCGGCGGCCATCTTCATCGGCTCGGTGATCTCCTCGGCGCGGACGTCCAGCGCGCCGCGGAAGATCCCGGGGAAGGCGAGGACGTTGTTGATCTGGTTGGGGTAGTCCGAGCGCCCCGTGGCGATGATCCGCGCGTGGCGCGCGGCCTCCTCGGGCGCGACCTCCGGGTTCGGGTTGGCCATCGCGAAGACCATCGCGTCCGGCGCCATCGCCGCGAGCGCGTCGGCGGCGAAGATGCGGGCGCCCGAGAGCCCGATGAACAGGTCGCGGCCCTCCAGCGCCCCGGCCGGCGGGCCCGTGAGGCGCTCGGGGTTGGTCATCTCGGCGTACCAGCGCTTGACCGCGTTCATCGACCCGTCGAGGTAGTCGGCGCGCTCCGTCGAGACCAGGCCGCGCGAGTCGGCGCCGACGATGTCCCGCACGCCGGCCTCCATCAGGATCTTGGTGACCGCGACGCCCGCGGCGCCGAGCCCGGTGACCAGCACGCGCAGCCCCGAGAGCTCGCGGCCGGTCAGGCGGCAGGCGTTCAGCAGCGCGGCGAGCACGACGACCGCCGTGCCGTGCTGGTCGTCGTGGAAGACGGGGATGTCGAGGGCGGCCTTCAGGCGCTCCTCGATCTCGAAGCAGCGCGGGGCGCTGATGTCCTCGAGGTTGATGCCCCCGAAGGCGGGGGCGATGCGGCGGACGGTGTCGACGATCTCGTCGGTGTCCTTCGTGTCCAGGCAGATCGGGAAGGCGTCGACCCCGGCGAACTCCTTGAACAGCATCGCCTTGCCCTCCATCACGGGCATCGCGGCCTCCGGCCCGATGTCGCCGAGGCCGAGCACCGCGGTGCCGTCGCTGACCACGGCGACGGTGTTGCGCTTGATCGTGTACTGGAAGGCCTTGTCGCGGTCCTCGGCGATCGCGGTGCAGACGCGCGCCACGCCGGGCGTGTAGGCCATCGACAGGTCGTCGCGCGTGCGCAGGGGGGACTTGTTGTGCAGCTCGATCTTGCCGCCGACGTGCAGCAGGAACGTGCGGTCGGTCGTGTCGACGACGCGCGCGCCGTCCAGCCCGTCGACCGCTGCGACGACGGCGTCCCAGTGGGTCGGGTCCGCGACGTCGACGGTGATGTCGCGCAGGAGCTCCCGGTCGCCGACCTCGACGAGGTCCACCGCGCCGATGACGCCACCCGCGTCGCCGATCGCGCCGGCGACCCGCCCCAGCATCCCCGGCCGGTTGGCGATCTCGACGCGGATCGTCAGCGAGTACTGGGCGGAAGGGGTCGCGGACACGCCCGGAGCATGCCAAACGGGGAAGGTAGGGTCCCTCCATGCCCAAGTGGACGGCAGCGGACGTGCCCCGCCAGGACGGTCGCACCATCGTGGTGACGGGGGCCAACAGCGGCATCGGGCTGGAGGCCGCGCGCGAGCTCGCGCGCGCCGGGGCCCGCGTGGTGATGGCGGTGCGCACCCCCGAGAAGGGGCACGCTGCGGCCGCCGGCCTGTCCGGCGACGTCGAGGTGCGCGAGCTCGACCTGGCCTCGCTGGCGTCGGTACGGTCCTTCGCCGCGGACCTCGCGGGCCCCGTCGACGTGCTGATCAACAACGCGGGCGTGATGGCGCTGCCCCACCGGACCACCGCGGACGGGTTCGAGATGCAGTTCGGGACCAACCATCTGGGTCACTTCGCGCTGACCGGGCTCCTGCTCGGGCGCCTGCGGGACCGCGTCGTGACGCTGTCCAGCGGCGCGCACCGGATCGGGCGGATCGACTTCGACGACCTCCAGCACGAGAAGTCCTACCGGCGCTGGGAGGCCTACGGGCAGTCCAAGCTGGCCAACCTGCTGTTCACCTACGAGCTGCAGCGCCGGCTGATCGCCGCTGGCTCGCCCCTCCGCGCCGTCGCCTGCCACCCGGGCTACGCGGCCACCAACCTGCAGTTCCACACCGAGTCCTTCCAGGACGCGGCGATGGGCCTGTTCAACAAGGTCTTCGCCCAGAGCTCCGCGATGGGGGCGCTGCCCACGCTCTACGCCGCGACCGTCCCCGACATCCCGCCCGCCGCGTTCGTCGGGCCCGACGGCCTCGGCGAGCAGCGCGGGCACCCGAAGCTCGTCGGCTCCAGCGGCCGCTCCAAGGACGAGGTGGCCGCCGCGCGCCTGTGGACGGAGTCCGAGCGCCTGACCGGCGTGATCTACGCCTTCGACGCCGCCTCCCCGGCCTCGGCCTGAGCGTCCCCCGCCCGCAGGCGGGCGCCGAGCGGGTGGGAGTCCTTGGCTGTGCCGCTGCCGTCGAGCCAGGCCTCCAGCCGCGGGGTCTGCGGCCGCTGGCCGCCCGCCAGGTACACGGCGAGGACGACCAGCGCCCCGCCGCCGACGAGGCCCAGGGAGACCCACATCGCCGTGCGCACGCCGACGGCCTCGCCGCCGCCGGTCGTGGTCGCGAGGTGGACGAGGACGGGCGCGACGAGGAACGCCGCCGCGCCGCGCAGCAGCTCGACGATCGCGAAGACCCGCGGGAGCTGCGCCGAGCGCAGCGAGAAGCCGGCGATGAACAGGGCGGGCGAGACCGACGCGCCGACGCCGAGCCCGATCGCGCCCGAGCCGACGACGATCAGCGCGTCGCCGCCGCGCGCGACGCCCGTGAGGATCGCTGCGCCGGCGGCGAGGACGACCAGGCCGCCGAAGGCGAGCAGCGGCGTCCAGCGCGTGCGAAACAGCGCGCCGAACAGCGCGGCGGCGGCGATCGCCCCCGCGAACTCCGGCCAGAACAGCATGCCGGCGTGGAGCGGCGTCAGCCCGCGGAGCTGCGCGGCGGCCTGCGTCAGCTCGACGACCGCGACCGACACCGCCCCGCCGAGCAGCGCGACGAGGATGCCGGCCACCGGCAGCGTGGTGAGCAGCGTCTCGACCGGCAACAGCGGGTCGCGGTGGCGGGCCTCGTAGACCAGCAGCGCCACGAGCATCACCACGCCCGCCGCCGCCGGCCCCAGCACCACCAGGCTCAGCAGCCGGTGGCCCAGCAGCTCCGACACCCCGAAGAACGCCGCCGCGCAGCCGCCCCCGGCGAGCACCATCGCCACCAGGTCGACCGGTGCGTCCGGGTCCTGCGGCGCCTGGTCCTCGTAGGTCAGCAGCGCGAACAGCAGCGCGCAGAGCCCGACGCCCGCGGTGATCCAGAACAGCGGGCGCCAGGTCCCGGTGCCGGCGCTCGCGCCGCCCACGACCGGGCCGAGCGCCACCGCGCCGAAGATGCCGAGGTTCATCACCACCGCGGTGACCGGCATCCTCGCCACCGGCCAGCCGATCACCAGCGGCGGCACGGCGGCGATGAGCATCATCCCGGTGGTCAGGCCCTGGAGCACGCGGCCCGCGACGAACAGCCCCGGCACCGGGGCCCACGCCGCCAGCACCGAGCCGAGCACGAACGTGGCGGCGGCGGGCACCAGGACGCGCCGGACCGGCAGGCGGACGGTGAGCTGCACGCCGAGCACCGCGCCGAAGGCGTAGGCGGCGTTGGCCATCCCCGCGGTGACCTGCAGCGTGCGCGGGCTGAGGCCGAGGTCCGGCCCGATCAGCTTCTGCAGCGGCGTCAGCGCCGTAGTGAGCACGAGGTACGGCGTGAGCGCGAGCAGGACGAGCGCGACCGCTCCCGGGTAGCTGTCGGCCAGGGGCCCGCGAACGCGCATCCGCCCGCGCTACCCGGGATCGCCGGGGGCGCACCGCTAGGGTCCTGCCTCGTGGCCGACCGCCCCGACGAACTGTTCCTCATCGACGGCAACTCGCTGGCCTATCGCGCGTTCTTCGCGCTGCCCGAGTCGATCGCCACCTCCACCGGCACGCCGACCAACGCGATCTTCGGGTTCGCCTCGATGCTCGTGAAGCTCCTGACCGAGCACGGCACGAAGCCCACGATCGTCGTCTGGGACGCCGGCTCCTCCGGGCGCAAGGAGATGAGCGCGGACTACAAGGCCCAGCGGACCTCGCGCCCGGACCTGCTCAAGGAGCAGTGGCCGCACCTCGCGCCGATCGCCGACGCCTTCGGGTACCGCAACGTCCACGTCGAGGGCTACGAGGCCGACGACGTCATCGCCTCACTGGCCGAGAAGGCCCGGGCGGAGGGCATCAGGACGACGGTCGTCACGGGCGATCGCGACGCCTTCCAGATCATCGACGAGGACGGCCTGGTCCAGATCATGGCGACCGGGCGCGGCATCACCGACACCAAGCTCTACGACCGGCAGGCCGTCATCGACCGCTACGGCATCCCGCCCGAGAGCATCCCGGACTTCTACGGCCTGAAGGGCGACACCTCCGACAACATCCCCGGCGTCCCCGGCATCGGAGACAAGACGGCCAGCGACCTGCTCCAGCGCTTCGGGGACCTCGAGGGCGTGCTGGGCGCGATCGACGAGATCTCGGGCGCCAAGCGCAAGGAGAACCTGACGATCCACGCCGACGCCGCGCGGCTGTCCAAGCGCCTGGCGACGATCCAGCGCGACGTCCCCGTGGAGCTCGATCCGGCCGAGGTCGCCGCCCAGGCCCCCGACCGCTCGCGCCTGCGCGACGTCTTCCGCCAGTTCGAGCTGCGCGCGCCGCTGCAGCGCCTGGAGGAGGCGCTCGGGGACGCGGAGGAGGCGGCGCCGGCGCCGGTGGCCGAGCGCGAGGTCGGTTTGCCGGTCCGCGACGCGACGCTCGACGACGTCCGCGCGCTGCCGGCGGAGCAGGAGGTCGCCGTGTCGCTGCGGCTCCCGGAGGCGCCCGAGGGCGAGCTGTTCGCCCAGGAGGAGGCGCACCGCTTCGGCGTGGCCACCGGCGAGGCGGTGCTCATCGGCGTCTGCGACTCGGGCGCGGACCTCGTCGCGGCGCTGGGCGAGCGGCCCGTGGTCGCCCATGACGCCAAGGCGCTCGGGACCGTCCCGCCCGTCGTGGCCCACGACACGCTGCTCGGCGCCTACCTGCTGGAGCCCGCGCGCCGCGGCTACCCGTTCCGCGAGCTGTGCGAGGAGCGCGGCCTGGCCGCCGGCGTCGACGACCCGGCCGGCGCGGACGCCGTGCTCGTGGCGGCGCTGGCCGCCTGGCAGCGCGAGCAGCTCGGCGAGCGCGACCTCGAGGGCGTCATGGCGGACATCGAGCTGCCGCTCGTGCCCGTCCTGCGCGACATGGAGCGCGCGGGCGTCAAGCTCAACCCGGAGCGCCTGGCCGAGATCAAGGAGCGCGTCGACGAGGAGATCTCCGCCTTGGAGCGCGAGGTCTGGGACCTGGCGGGGGAGGAGTTCGTGCTCGGGTCGCCCCAGCAGCTCGGCCAGGTGCTGTTCGAGAAGCTCGGGCTGTCGCGCAAGCGGCGCGGCAAGACCGGCTTCTCCACCGACGCGCGCGTCCTGCAGGCGATCCGCGACGAGCACCCGGTCATCCCGCGGATCGAGCGCTGGCGCGAGCTCAACCAGCTCTCCAAGACCTACCTGGACGTGCTGCCCGCGCTGGCCGACCGCGAGCAGCGCATCCATACGACGTTCCTGCAGGCCGTCGCGCAGACCGGCCGGCTGAGCTCCACGAACCCGAACATGCAGAACGTGCCGGTCCGCACCGAGCTCGGGCGGGAGATCCGCGGGTGCTTCGAGGCCGCCGACGGGCACCTGCTCGTGTCCGCCGACTACTCGCAGGTCGAGCTGCGCATCCTGGCCCACGTGGCCGAGGAGCCGGTGCTCAAGGAGATCTTCCTCCGCGGCGAGGACGTCCACACCGCCACCGCCTCGCAGGTCTTCGGGCGCCCGGCGGCCGAGCTGACGCCGATGGACCGCTCGAAGGCCAAGATGATCAACTACGGGATCGTCTACGGCCTCAGCGACTACGGCCTGGCGGACCGGCTGAACATCCCGCGCGAGGAGGCCAAGGCGTTCATCGACGCCTACCTCGAGCGCTTCTCGCGCGTCGCCGCCTTCATGGCCGGGACGATCGAGCAGGCGACCGAGCGCGGCCACGTCACCACGCTCTACGGCCGCCGCCGCCAGATCCCCGAGCTCAAGGCGCGCAACTGGAACGTCCGGACGCTCGGCGAGCGCCTCGCGGTCAACACCGTCATCCAGGGCACGGCGGCCGACGTCCTGAAGCTGGCGATGATCCGCTGCGCCGCGGCCCTGCGCGAGGAGGGCCTGGCCACGCGGATGGTGCTCACCGTGCACGACGAGCTGCTCTTCGAGGCGCCCGAGACGGAGGTCGGCGCCGTCAGGGCGCTGGCCGCGCGCGAGATGACCGCGCCGTGGACCTTCGAGCCCCCGCTCGCGGTCGACGTCGGCGCCGGCAAGAGCTGGCTGGACGCCAAGTAGGCGCGGGCCGCGACGGCGGCTCGCGAGCGCCGCGAGCCCCGTCAGACCGCCGTCGGCTCGCGCGCGGGCCCGTCCGCCGCGCCGACGACGCTGCTCGCCGCGGCCAGGGCGAACTCCGGCGGCGCGATGGAGCGGTAGTGGCCGAAGGACCAGTCGACCACCCGCCGCGAGTCCATCACGCGCAGGACGCCGTCCATCAGCGGCCCGCCGTTGAGGCGCCCGACCGCCCGCTGGGCGCGCAGCAGCCAGCGGAACTTCCAGGCGTGCTGCGCGGAGAACGCGCCGTAGCGCTCCAGCGCCTGCTCGCGCGTCTGGCGGCCCTCCACCACGGCCCGCAGCTCGCGCCCGCAGGCCAGGCCGAAGTAGAACGCCGTGCGGATGCCCTCCGCGGTGGTCGGCAGGCAGTGCCCGGCGGAGTCACCCGCGAAGAACACGCCGTCCTCGGCGGCGGGGCGCAGCGCGTGGGGGATCCAGTTGCCCTGGTAGCCCGCGGGCTCCAGCCCGACGTCGCGCGTGAGCTGCACCGTCTCGTCCTTGACGTGCTTGTGGGGGTCGAAGGAGCCGACGCCGACTCTGACCTCGTCGCGCGCCGGGAACGCCCAGCCGTAGCCCGCCGGGACGTACTTCGGGTCCAGCCACAGCTCGAGGTCCTCGCCGGTGGCCGGCGGGTGGACCTCCAGGCCGCGGGACAGCAGCGCGTCCGGCGGCTGGATCGGCGCGGCGTTCGACAGCACCCGCCGCCACCCGAGCGCGTCGACGACCAGCGGGGCGCGCAGGTCCCCGCGGTCGGTGTGGACGACGTGCGCGGCGCCCTCGCGCGTGCGCCCGTCCACCTTCGCGGTGTCGAAGGCGACGTCGGGCGACTGGGCCTTCAGCAGCGCGCAGAGCTCGGGGTAGTCGAAGGTGGAGAACGTCCACGGCAGCCGCCAGCGGTGCGGCGCGCCTTTGGGGCGGTGCACCACGATCTCGCCGAACGTCTGCCGGATCGCCCCGTCCAGCCCGAGGTTCACGAGCCACTCGGTGGGGGCGGCGCAGGCGCTGGTCTGGCGCTCCCCGATCGCGTAGCGGTCGATCAGCCCGACGCGCGCGCCGGCGCCCGACAGCTCGCGGGCGACGGCCAGCCCGGCGAAGCTCGCGCCGCACACCAGGACGTCGTACTCGCCGCCCAGCGGAGTCCGCTCCGCACCCCTCTTCGTCGCGCGCACGGGCATGCCCGAGGGGGAGTCTAGGCCGTGGGCGTTCCCGCTACCCTTCACCCCACATGACCCAGACCATTGAACCTACGACGGATGCCAAGGTCGTTGAAGGATCCGACGGCCTGCTGCTCGAGATCGACGGCCAGATCGTCCCGAACTACGACGCGACGTTCACCGTCTTCGAGGAGGGCGAGGTCGTCTCCGGCCGCGTCGTCCGCATCGACAACGACGAGGTCCTCGTCGACATCGGCTACAAGAGCGAGGGGGTCATCCCCTCCAACGAGCTCTCGATCCGCAAGAACGTCGACCCGCACGACGAGGTCGAGCTCGGCGAGGAGGTCGACGCGCTCGTCCTCACCAAGGAGGACCAGGACGGCCGGCTGATCGTCTCCAAGAAGCGCGCCCGCTTCGAGAAGGCGTGGCGCCGCATCGAGGCCGCCGCCGAGTCCGGGGAGCCCGTCGAGGGCACCGTCATCGAGGTCGTCAAGGGCGGCCTGATCATCGACCTCGGGGTGCGCGGCTTCCTGCCCGCCTCGCTGGTCGACATCCGCCGCGTGGCGAACCTCGACGAGTACATGAGCACGAAGATCGAGTGCAAGGTCATCGAGCTCAACCGCTCGCGCAACAACGTCGTCCTGTCGCGACGCGCCGTGCTGGAGGAGGAGCGCAAGGAGCAGCGCCAGGAGATCCTGGACCGCCTGCAGCCCGGCCTCGTGGTCGAGGGCCAGATCTCCAACATCGTCGACTTCGGCGCGTTCGTCGACCTGAACGGCATCGACGGCCTGATCCACATCTCCGAGCTGAGCTGGTCGCACGTCAACCACCCGTCGGAGATCCTCAACATCGGCGACACCGTCGCGGTGAAGGTCCTCGACATCGACCGCGACCGCCAGCGCATCTCCCTGGGCCTCAAGCAGACC
>JAICJK010000487.1 GCA_025928415.1 Solirubrobacteraceae bacterium
GCGCCGAGCGCCACCAGCGCCGCGGCGAGCCCGTGCTGCGCGGCGACGACGCCGCGCGGCACCCCGAGCGCCCGCTGCACGCCGACGGCCGGCAGCCGCCGCTGCACCTCGGCGCTCGCCTGCGCGGCGAGCATGATCCCCGCCGCCCCGAGCGCGACCGCGGAGAACGCGATCAGCAGCGCGATGACGATGCCCGCCGCCTGGTCGATCAGCACCCGGACCCCCGAGCGCGTGATGAAGCGCAGGTCCCCGATCCCGAACGACGTCGCCCGCGCCTGCTGGAGGGTGACGTCGGTGCGCGACGGGTCGCGCGTCCACAGCAAGAGCTGGTTGACGCGCGGGTCCCGCACGCCGGTCTCCCGCCGCAGCCAGCCCGCGGACACGTAGACCCGCGGCGCCGAGGCCAGCGGGAAGGCGACGTTGTCGGGGGCCACCGCGACCCCGACGACGCGCAGGCCGCCCAGCGGCCCGACGCTCAGCTCGTCGCCCGGCGCGAGGTGCCAGGCCCGGGCCAGGCCGCGCTCGATCAGCACCTCGCCAGGGCGGCCGGACAGGTCGCGGCCGGCGACCACCGCGTAGCCCCGGCGGTCGCGCGGCCCCGTGTCCACGAGCTGCAGCGCTCCACGGTCCGACGCGTGCGCGCCCGCGCCGAGGCCGACGCCGCCCACCTCGATGCGCGTCTGCGCGGCCGCCACGTTGGGCAGGCCGCGGACGAGCGCCCGGATCCGCGCCGGCGGCTGGTCGGCGAAGCGCGCGATGACGTCCGGCAGGCCCGCGGCGCGCGCGGAGCGCTCGAAGCCCGTTCCGAGCCCGAAGGCGACCACCACCGCCGCGCCCGCCATGGCGGCGGCCAACAGCAGCCCGGCGGCCGACAGGGCGGTCCGGCGGCCGCCGGCGCGAAGCTGGGTCAGCGCGCCGCCCCAGGCCGCCCTCATCGGGGCTCGAGGCGCCCGTCGCGCAGCGCCAGCACGCGGTCGGCGCCGTCCGTGGCGGCATCCTCGTGGGTGACGATCACCACCGCGCGGCCCTCGCCGGCCGCCGCGCGCAGCAGCGCCAGGACCTGAGCGCCGGCCGCGGCGTCGAGGTTGCCGGTGGGCTCGTCGGCGAGCAGGACCGGCGGGTCCATGACCAGGGCGCGGGCGACGGCCAGGCGCTGCTGCTCGCCGCCGGACAGCTCGTGGGGGCGCCGGCTCGCCGCGCCGGCGAGGCCGAGGGCGTCGATCAGCTCGCGGCCGCGGGCCTCGGCGCCGCGCGGCGCGCCGGGCAGGCGGGCGGGGAGCAGGACGTTCTGCGCCCCGGTGAGCTCGGCGACGAGGTGGAAGAACTGGAAGACGAAGCCGACGCGGTCGCGGCGGAAGCGGGTCAGCTCGCGCTCCGACCGGCCGTCCACGCGCTCCCCGGCGACCTCGATGCGGCCGGCCTCGGGGCGGTCGAGCGCGCCGACGAGGTGCAGCAGCGTCGACTTGCCGGTGCCCGAGCGGCCCACGATCGCCACGACCTCGCCGGCGGCCACGTCGAGCGCGGCGCCGTCGAGGACCCGTCGCGCGGCGCGGCCCCGGCCGTACGTCTTCACCAGGCCGTGCGCATGGATCATGCCCGCCACACAGTAGGCCGCGCGTGCGCGCGTGCGCGCCGCCTCGAACGGGCGGTCAGAGCGCGGTCCGGGGGCGCCGGGGCAGGGTCGCCCCGGCGGGCGTCGAAGGACTCCCGGCGACCCATGCCCACCGCCACGAAGAAGCCCACGCCGGCGCGCAAGCGCGCCCCTGCCCGCAGGCCGACGCGCGCCCGCCGCTCCGGCGGCCTGGTTCCCGCGCTGGGCCGCCTGCCGGTCCTCGAGCAGCCCCAGATCGACGTCATCGGCCTCGCGCTGGTCGCCGCGGGGGTGTTCCTGGCCTTCCCGCTCTACTTCGGCTGGGACGGCGGCGCCGCCGGCGGCGGGCTCGTGGACGGGCTGGCCTGGCTGGTGGGGGAGATCCGCTACGCCGCGCCGGTCGCGCTGGTGGCCGCCGGCGCGCTGCTGGTCCTGCGGCCCGTCCTGCCGACCCTGCGGCCCTTCCGCGCGGGGGCGGCGTGCCTGTTCGGAGCGCTCGTGCTGGCCGTCACGGCGGGCACGCTCGGCCTCGGGCCGGGCGGCGAGCACGGGCCGTTCTGGGTCCGCTCGACCTTCGAGGCCCGCGGCGGCATCGCGGGTGAGGCCCTCTTCTGGGCGTCCACGAAGCTCGTGGGCACGATCGGCGCCCACATCCTCGCGGTCTTCGGGATGCTCGCCGGCGTCCTGCTGCTGACCGGCGCCTCGGTCGCCGGCGTCCTCGCGGCCACGGCGACCGCGGCGGCCGACACGACCAGGGCCTTCCGCCGGGCCGACGCGGCCGACCCCGGCGGGCCGCCCGCCTGGGAGGGGGCGCCGGAGCCCTCGGGCCGCGTGCTGCCGCCGGAGCCGGAGGAGCTCGAGGACGACGACGTCATCCACGCGACCGACGCCCGGGCCGAGCTCGACGGCGCGGTCCGCTACCCGGACCTCTTCGGGGACGGCGAGCCCGCCGTCCTCGACCGGCGGGCGGCCCCCGAGGACGAGCCGCCCGCCCCGGCGCCCGGCGGCGAGCGCGAGGAGCCGCCCGCGGGCGCAGCGGGCGCGTCCGGCGCAGGCGCC
>JAICJK010000218.1 GCA_025928415.1 Solirubrobacteraceae bacterium
ACCGCGGCCTACACGACGTTCGTCGCGCACGGCCGGCTGCCGTCGCGCGACCTGATGGAGCGCGTCCGGCGCCGCGCCTTCCGCTCCGGCCCCGGCGTGTCCTGCGCGGTCCGGGCGATCGCCGCGGCCGGGCGGTCGCCGCGGGGCTTCCAGCGCCGCGCGCTCGGCTTCCACGGGCCGGTCGCCGCGCTCTGGGGCGAGCACGACGCGCTCGTGCCGCTCGAGCACGCGGCCGCGCTGTCCCGCGCGCTGCCCCAGGCCCACGTCGAGGTCTGGGCCGGCATGGGCCACCACCCGCAGCGCGAGCGGCCCGCGGAGCTCGCGCGCTTCATCGTGGAGCACGCCGCTTCGGCCGGCCGCGCGCGGCGGGGGACGCTGCGCGCCGCCTGAAGCTCGCCACGTTCCTGGCCCCGGGGGCGCCGGCCCCCGTCGCCGGCGAGGTCCGCGAGGACCGGGTCGTCGCCTTCGCCGGCGGCGCCACGGTCCTCGACCGCCTCGCGAGCGGCGACCGCGCGCCGGCGACCGGCGCCGCGCACCCGCTCGCGGACGTCGCGCTGCTGGCGCCCGTCCCGCGCCCGCGGGCGATCTTCGGGATCGGCCTCAACTACGCCCGGCACGCGGCCGAGCAGGGCAAGGAGCCGCCGGACGCGCCGATCGTCTTCATGAAGCTGCCGTCGAGCGCCGCCCCGCCCGGAGGCCCCGTGCCCTGCCCGGCGGTCGTCCGGCGCCTGGACTACGAGGGCGAGCTCGGCGTCGTCATGGGCCCGGGCGGCAGGGTCGCGGGCTACGCCGTCTGCGACGACGTCTCCGCGCGCGACCTCCAGGGCCGCGAGCCGCAGTGGACGCGCGCCAAGGGCTTCGACGCGAGCTGCCCCTACGGGCCGTGGATCACCACGGCCGACGAGGTGCCCGACCCCGAGGACCTCGCGCTGCGCACCTGGGTCAACGGCGAGCTGCGCCAGGACGCGCGCACGAGCGACCTCATCTTCGGGATCGACGAGCTCGTCGCGTTCATCGGCGAGACCTGCACGCTGGAGCCCGGCGATCTGATCCTCACGGGCACGCCGAGCGGCGTCGGCATGGCGATGGACCCCAAGCGGTTCCTGGCCGCCGGCGACGTCGTCCGGATCGAGATCGAGAAGCTGGGCGCGATCGAGCATGCCATCGCCTGAGCCCTCCTCCGCCGCCGCCGCGCTCCGCGAGCGCCTGGCCGAGCTCGACGACCTGGGCGCCGCCGGGCGCCTGCTCGCCTGGGATCAACAGGTGATGATGCCGCCGCGCGGCGCGGCGGCCCGCGGGGAGGTCATGGCCACCGTGGAGCGCCTGGCCCACGCCCGCGCGACCGACCCGGCGCTCGGGGCGCTGCTCGACGAGCTTGCCGCCGACGCGGCGCAGCCCGACGCCGGCGTCGTGCGCGTCGCGCGCCGCGACCACCTGCGCGCCGTGCGGATCCCGGAGGCGCTGGTCGGTGAGATCGCGCTGGCGGCCGCCGCCGGGCAGGAGGCCTGGCTGGCCGCGCGGGAGGCCCGCGACTTCGCCGTCTTCGCGCCCGCCCTGGAGCGCAACGTCGCCCTGCGCCGCGAGCTGGCCGCGTGCTTCCCCGAGCTCGCCCATCCCTACGACGCGCTGCTCGACGTCTACGAGCCCGACCTGACGACCGCCCGCGTGCGCGAGGTCTTCGGCGCGCTGCGCGAGGGCCTGGTCGGGCTGATCGCGGCGATCGCCGAGCGGCCGCAGCCGCCGGAGCTGCGCGGGCCCTTCGACGTCGGCGCCCAGCGCGAGATCGCGCTCCTGCTCGCCCGCGGCCTGGGCTTCGAGGACGACGGCTGGCGGCTGGACGAGGCGGTGCACCCGTTCGCGCTGGCCATCGCGCCGGGCGACGCGCGCGTCACCGCGCGCTTCGACGCGGCCTCGCTGTCGGGGCTGTTCGCCGTCCTGCACGAGATGGGCCACGGGCTCTACGAGCACCAGGTCGACCCCGCGCTCGCGCGCACGACCGCGGGGACCGGGACGTCGCTGGGCATCCACGAGTCCCAGAGCCGCCTGTGGGAGAACCTCGTCGGGCGCTCGGAGCCGTTCTGGTCGCATCACTACCCCCGCCTGCAGGCGGCCTTCCCCGCCGCGCTGCGCGACGTCGACCTGGCCGGCTTCCACCGCGCGATCAACGTCGTGCGGCCGTCTCCGATCCGCGTCCACGCCGACGAGGCGACCTACTCGCTGCACATCGTGCTGCGCTTCGAGCTCGAGGTCGCGCTGCTGGAGGGCACGCTCGCGGCCGCCGACGTCCCGGCGGCGTGGACCGACGGGATGCGCGAGCTGCTGGGCATCGAGGTCACCGACCCGCTCGACGGGCCGCTCCAGGACATCCACTGGGCGGCGGGCGAGCTCGGCTACTTCCCGACCTACGCGATCGGCGGCATCGTCGCCTCCCAGCTCTGGGAGGCGATCCGCGGCGACCTGCCCGAGCTCGACGCCGCGCTGGCCCGCGGCGACTACGAGCCGCTGCGCGCCTGGCTGGCCGAGCGCGTCCACCGTCCGGGCCGCACGCTGACGCCCGCGGAGGTCCTGCGCGGGGCGACCGGCCAGGACCTCGATCCCGGCCCGCTGCTCGCCCACCTGCACGCCAAGTACGGCGCGCTGTACGGGCTGTAGGCCGCGCCCGCCGCGCGGGCGCCCCTCCGGCCGCCGCCGGGCCGGGACGGGTCCTAGTGCGGCTCGAGGACCCGGTCGATCAGGCCGTAGTCCTTGGCCTGCTCCGGCGTGAAGAAGCGGTCGCGTTCCATGTCGCGGTGGGACTGGTCGACCGACTGGCCCGTGTGGCGGGCGTAGATCTCGTCGATCCGGGCGCGCGTCTTGAGGATCTCGCGCGCGTGGATCTCGATGTCGGTCGACTGCCCCTCGAAGCCGGCCGACGGCTGGTGGATGAGGATCCGCGAGTTGGGCAGCGACATCCGCTTGCCCGCCGCGCCGCCCGTGAGCAGCAGCGACCCCATCGACATCGCGATCCCGCAGCAGATCGTCGCGACGTCGGGCTTGATGAACTGCATCGTGTCGTACACGGCCAGGCCGGCGTAGATCGAGCCGCCGGGCGAGTTGATGTAGATCGAGATGTCCTTGTCCGGGTCGACGGACTCGAGGTGCAGCAGCTGGGCGACCACGAGGTTGGCGACCTGGTCGTCGACGGCCGAGCCGAGGAAGATGATCCGCTCGTTGAGCAGCCGCGAGAAGATGTCGTACTCGCGCTCGCCGCGCGCGGAGCGCTCGACGACGGTGGGGACGAGGGGCATGCGGGCACCCTAGCGGCTCGCCATGGCCGCCCCGGCGCGCCGGTGCAGCGGCGCGCGGCCGCGGTGGCCGGCGTCCTCCAGCACGCCGAGCGCGCGCAGGCAGTACGCCGTCCGCTGCGCGAGGACGAGCGGGCATCCGAGCGCCTGTGCCAGCTCGCGCGTGGTGCACGGCGCCTCGGCCGCGGCGTCGCCGAGCAACGCCGCCGCGTCCTGCGGCCCGCACAGCTCGACCGTCTCCAGGACCTCGACCAGGCGCCGCTCCCCGGGGTCGCGCGTCCGGCGCCGCACGCGCACGGGCTCGGGCGCGCGGACGTGGTCCTCGGCGCACAGCAGGACCTCGACGGTCAGGTGCGGGTGGCCGAGCAGCGACGGGAACGACACGAGCCGGTCGAACACGTGCAGCGCGCGGCCGCGGGCCGGCGAGCGCCGCGCCGACAGCACCTGTCCGTCGCCGTCCACGCGCACCACGCGCCGCCGCGCCGCGACCGGGTGCACGATCCGGACGCGGTGGCCGTCGAGCAGCGCGTCGAGCTTCGGGCCCAGCGGGCTGAACGAGCCCGTCTGGATCTCGACGAGCTCCCCGTCGGCGCGGACGAGGTCGATCACGTAGCCGCCCACGCGCGCCTCCAGCGCGTCGCCCGGGCGCGCGAGGTGCGCCTTGAGGGCCGCGTGGAGCGGGCCCTCCCGCAGCTCGCCGATCCCGGGCACGCTCAGCCGTTCAGCGAGCCCATCATCGCCTCGGGGTAGCGCGCGCCGGCCGCCTCGGGCAGCGCGTCGGCGATGCGCCGCAGGTCCTCCGGCGTCAGCGCCACCTCGGCGGCGCGCACGTTCTCCTCCAGGTAGGCGACGCGCTTGGTCCCCGGGATCGGGACGATCCACTGCTCCTGGGCCAGCACCCAGGCCAGCGCGAGCTGCCCGGCGGTCACGCCCTTCTCCTGCGCCAGCTCCTCGACGCGGGCGACCAGCTCGAGGTTGCGCGCGAAGTTCTCGCCCTCAAAGCGCGGGGAGAAGCGGCGGTAGTCGTCCGCGTCGAGGTCGTCGACCGACTTGATCGCGCCCGACAGGAACCCCCGCCCCAGCGGGGAGTAGGCGACGAAGCCGATGCCGAGCTCGCGCAGGGTTCCCAGCACCTCGTCCTCGGGCTCGCGCGTCCACAGCGAGTACTCGCTCTGCACCGCGGTGATCGGGTGCTCGGCGTGCGCGCGGCGGATCGTCTGGGGCGAGGCCTCCGACAGGCCGAGGTAGCGGACCTTGCCCTCCTGCACGAGCTCGCCGAGCGCCCCGACGGTCTCCTCGATCGGCGTCGAGCGGTCGACGCGGTGCTGGTAGTACAGGTCGATGTGGTCGAGCCCGAGACGCCGCAGCGAGCCCTCGACCGCCGAGCGGATGTACTCCGGCGTCCCGTCGATCCCGCGGGCCCGCGGGTTCTCCGGATCGCGGACGATGCCGAACTTCGTCGCGACGAAGGCCTCGTCGCGCCGCCCGGCGATCGCCTGCCCGACGAGCTGCTCGTTGGTGTACGGGCCGTACATGTCGGCCGTGTCGAGGAAGTCGAGGCCCTGGTCGAGCGCCGCATGGATCGTGGCGACGGATTCGGCCTCGTCGGCCGCGCCGTAGAACTCGCTCATGCCCATGCAGCCAAGACCGAGCTCGGAAACTTCGGGACCGTTCCTGCCGAGGCGGCGACGCTGCATCGTGGGCTCCGCGCGGGGTGAAGCGTTCTAGCTGGGCGCGCGGCGGCGTTTCACAAGGGCCGCGTGATTGCTGCATCGCGTTGCGGGCTCCGCCTCCGCAGCGCAGGCTGCATCAAAGGGCACCGTAGGCGGGAC
>JAICJK010000393.1 GCA_025928415.1 Solirubrobacteraceae bacterium
AGCACCCTCGCGGTGAGCGGCGCGAGGCGGTGGTTGCGCAGCGCGCGCGGGACCACCGGCATCGAGGCCGCCCGCAGCTCCTCGGCGACGCCCTGGACGATCGTCGCCAGCGGGCGCGGCAGCCGGCTGGTCAGCAGCGCCGCGGCGCGCGTCAGCGACGGCCGCCGCGCGCGCTCGTAGTCGGACGGCACGGCGCGATCGCGCGCCGGGCGCCGCAGCAGCCCGCGCGCCACCCCGTAGGCGCTGTCCGGGATCAGGTGGCGGTCGAGGTAGTGCCCGTGGGTCCCCCACACCCGCTGCGACAGCCACACGCCCGGGTAGTGGACGCGCACCCGCGCGGGCGCCAGGCAGGCGGTCAGGCGCGCCAGCATCGGCGTCGCGTCGGCCGGGATCACGGCGTCCAGCGCCCGCGGGACCCCGCGCGCCCGCAGCCACGGGCGCACGAGCTCGGCGTCGTGGTTGCCCGGCACCCAGACAACCTCGCGCTCGCCGCCCAGGCGCGCCCCGATCGCGCGGAGCACGGGCTCGGCGACCTCCGCCATCCGCCGCGGGCGCCCCTCCTGCAGCTCCACGACGTCGCCCAGCAGCACCAGCCGCTGCACGCCGTCCAGCGCCGCGAGCAGCGCGTCCAGCGCCTCGGGGCGCCGCAGCACGTCGCGTCGCAGCCGGGCCCCGAGATGCAGGTCCGACACGACGAGCGTGCTCGGCGGCGCGGCGCTGGGGTCCGGACCGGTCACGCCGCGCGCAGGTGCGCCCAGCTCTCGGGGTGCGCGGCGAGGTGCTCGGGCAGCGACCGCGGGGGGCGCCCGGTGAGCTCCTGCACGGCAGGGGTGACCACGTCGAGCTCCCCCCGGGCGACCGCCAGGTAGGACGTCACCCAGCCGTCGACCTCGAAGCGGGGGGCCTCGTAGCGCGCCCGCGAGGCGTAGGCCTCCTCGACGGTCTCGTCGACGTAGCGCACGCGCCGCCCCGCGGCGGCGGAGAGCTGCTCGGCCGCCCAGGCGAACGAGTGCGCCTCCGGGCCGGTCAGCTCGTAGGTCAGCCCGTCGTGCCCCGGGGCGGTCAGCACCTCCACGGCGGCGGCGGCGACGTCGTCGCGCGCCACCCAGGCCACGCGCCCGTCGCCCGCGGGGCCGGCGATCACGCCGTCGGCCGACGCCGACAGCGGGACGTACTCCAGGTACATGCTGTCGCGCAGGAACGTGTGCTCCAGGCCGCGGGCGCGGATGTGCTGCTCGGTGGCGTGATGGTCGCGCGCGAAGGTGAACGTCGCGTCGGGGGCGGCGCCGAGGAACGACGTGTAGACGATGCGCCGCACGCCCGCGTCCGCCGCCGCGTCCACCGCGCCGCGGTGCTCGGCGACGCGGTCGGCCGACTCCCGCGCCGACACCAGGAATACGGTCTCCGCGCCGCGGAAGGCGGCCGTCATCGCGGCGCGGTCGTGGTAGCCGGGCGCGACGGCGACCTCGGCGCCGGCCGCCTCGGGCGCCCGCGCGGGGTCGCGCACGACCAGGCGCAGCGGCACGCCGCGGGCGGCCAGGCCGAGCGCGACGCGGGACCCGACGGCGCCGGTGGCGCCGGTGACGGCGATCAGCCCGCTCATAGGGCAACCTCCCCGCGATGTTCGCGCAGCGAACTCGCAATGCTTCGGCGCAGCCGAAGCACGCTCACGCGGTGGCCTCCGCCGCGAGGTCGGCGATCACGCGCGAGAGCTGGCCGCCCTGCCAGGCGATCGGGGAGCGCCCGGGCTCCTCCACGATCAGCCGCGCCCCGGCGATCCGCCGGACGTAGTCGCGGCCCACCTCCAGCGGGTGCCCGGGGTCGATCTCGTCACGGTCGGCCACCACCACCGTCGGGGCGCTGATGCGCGCGAGGTCGTCGAGCGCGAACGGCGTCGAGCGCGGGACCTGCTCCAGCGCGTCGGCCACCGCCTCCGGGTGCTCGTGGCGGGCCAGGCGCTGGCGCAGGACGGTCAGCACCGTCTCCTGCCAGGTGCCGGGGACGCCGGGGTCGCCGTAGGCCGCCACGAAGCCCTCCACGCCGTTCGCGCGCAGGCCGTCGGCCAGAGCGTCCCACCGCTCGAGGCCCGCGGGGAAGTCCGGGTGATGGGCCGGCGTCACCACGACCAGGCCCGCCGCCCGCTCGGGATTGGCCAGCGCGAAGCGCAGCAGCGTGTGGGCCCCCATCGACGCGCCGGCGAGCACGACGCGGTCGAGGCCGCGCTCGTCGAGCACCCGCTCGAGGTCCTCCGCGAGCACGCCGTAGTCGTAGCGGGCGGCGGGGGCGCTGGAGCCGTGCCCGCGGGCGTCGTAGGCGACCACGCGGTGCCCGGAGCGCTCGAGCGTGCGCGAGCCCATGACCACGTAATGGTGCGTGGCGGTGAGGCCGTGCAGCAGGACGACGGGGATCCCCTCGCCGGCCTCGACCACGTGCAGCTCCGGAACGCTCACTGGCTTGCGTACCCTACGGGTCATGCCCGTCATCGACGTCACGGAGGCCTCCTTCGAGGCCGAGGTCATCGAGCGCTCGAAGACCGCCCCGGTCGTCGTGGACTTCTGGGCCGAGTGGTGCGGGCCCTGCCGCCAGCTCGGGCCGCTGCTCGAGCGCGAGGCGGAGCGCGCGGACGTCGTCCTGGCCAAGGTCGACACCGACGCCAACCCGAACCTGTCCGCGAGCTTCGGCATCCAGGGCATCCCCGCCGTCAAGGCGTTCAAGGACGGCCGTGTCGTCGACGAGTTCGTCGGCGCCCAGGGGCCGCCGGCCGTCGAGCGCTTCTTCGCCGGCCTCGTCCCGTCCGAGGCCGACGTGCTGGCCGCGGCGGGCGACGAGGCCTCGCTGCGCCGCGCCCTGGAGCTGCAGCCCGGCCGCGCCGATGCCGCCCTCGCGCTGGCCCGGATCGTGCACGCGCGCGGCGAGGACGACGAGGCGCTGGCCCTGCTCGAGCCCGTTCACGGCTCCTTCCAGGCCGACGGGCTGGCCGCCCGCATCCGGCTGCAGCGCGACCCCGAGGCCGGGGTCGGCGACGCCTGGGCCGCGCTGGACGCCGGCGACCACGCGGCCGCCCTCGACGTGCTGCTCGGCGCCCTCCCCCACGCCGACGGGCGCAAGGACGACCTGCGCGCCGCGGTCGTCGGCGTGCTCGACGAGCTCGGCGTGGAGCACCCGCTCGCGCGCGACGCGCGTCGCCGGCTGGCCGCCGCGCTGTATTAGCGGCAGGCCGCTCGAGAACGTCAGCCGGCCCGCGACCCGACGTGGTCCGGGTCAGCCATCCCCGGCCGCGAGCTCGCTGAAGCGCAGGCCCCGCTGGGCCCAAGCTGCGAGCGCCGGGCCCGCGGCAGGCAGGACGAGTCGCACCCCGACCGCGTACCCGCCGCTCGTGAGCGGCGTGGCGGGGCCGAAGGCGCCGCCCGCGGCGGCCCGCACGATGGCCAGCCCGTA
>JAICJK010000242.1 GCA_025928415.1 Solirubrobacteraceae bacterium
GGTCCGCGGGCCCGTCCCGAGCGCGAGCACGGCCGCCAGCAGGGCCGCGGTGCCGCCGGCGATGGCCTGCACGGTGCGGGTCGGGTCCTGCCACGAATCGGGGACGAACGTGGGTGCGGCCAGGTGGTAGACCTCGTCCGGCCGCGCCAGCGCCAAGGCGTTGCGCAGGCTCGGAGGGTCCAGCAGGTCGCCCTCGAGCAGCGTCACGGCGTCGCGGATCGCCTCCAGATTGGGCAGGTCCCGGCCGGCCGGCGGGCGAACCACACCAGTGACCTCGTACCCTTCTTGGAGTAGTAGCTCGGCCAGGTAGGAGCCGTCCTGGCCTCCGATCCCCGTGATGAGCGCGCGCCGCGGCGTCACGGTGCCGGAGCGTATCGGCCGGGTAAGCACGCGACTTTGCGGGCTCCGTCGCGTTCCACCCCTAGGCTCCTCGACCGAATCGGAACCCCACTTGATGTCCAGCCACCCCATCCCGCTCAGCCCCGGCACGCCTCAGCTCGACGTGGACCCCGCCAACGCGGTCCCGCCGCCGGGCGTCGACGTCCTCGGCGTGCCGCTCGCGCTGACCGACTACGAGCGCACCATGGACTGGATGGACGCGACGATCGCCGAGGGCGGCAAGGGCTACGTCTGCGTGGCCGCCGTCCACACGGTGATGGCCTGCCGCGAGGACGCCGAGCTGCGCGCGGCCGTCATGGCCTCCGACCTCACCGTCCCCGACGGCCAGCCGCTGGTCTGGGCGATGAACGCGCTCGGCCACAGCCTCAGCTCCCGCGTCTACGGCCCGGACCTGATGGCGCGCTACTGCGAGCGCGCGACCCGGACCGGCACGCGCATGTTCCTCTACGGCGGCCGCAACCAGGGCGCGCTGGTCCAGCTCGCGCTCAACCTGCGCCAGGAGCACCCCGGCCTGCGGATCGTCGGCGGCTACGCGCCCCCGTTCCGCGCGCTGACCCGCTACGAGGAGGACGCGGTGGTCGACGAGATCAACCGCTCCGGCGCGGACGTGGTCTGGGTCGGCATCGGCGTCCCCAAGCAGGAGAAGTGGATGGCCGCGATGCGCGAGCGCCTCGACGCGCCCGTGCTCGTGGGCGTCGGCGCGGCCTTCGACTTCCACGCCGGCCTCGTCTCCCAGGCGCCGTCCTGGATCCAGGCGCTGGGGATGGAGTGGGCCTACCGCCTGTCGCGCGAGCCGCGGCGCCTGTGGCGGCGCTACCTGCGCTACAACCCGCGCTTCGTCACGGGCTTCGGCGTGCAGTGGTTGCGCGGGCGCGCGCGCGGGTCGGGCGCGCCGCGGCGCTAGCCTGGGCCCGTGGCCTACGACGTCTCCGTCATCGGGTGCGGCCGGGTCGGGTTGCCGCTGGCGCTCTCCTTCGCCGACCGCGGCCTCCGCGTCCTCGGCGTCGACAAGTCCCCGGAGATCCTCGGCGCCGTGCGCGCCGGGCGCATGCCCTTCGACGAGCCGGGGGCGCCCGGGGTCCTGGCCCGCACGCAGGTCGACTGGACGGATCGCGTGGCCGACGCCGCCTTGGCCGACCACATCGTCATCACGCTGGGGACCCCCACCTTCAGCCACATCGAGATCGACCTGAGCGACATCCGCACGGTCCTCGACGACCTGCTGCCGCACCTGCGCGCCGGCCAGTCGCTGACGCTGCGCTCGACGATCGCCCCGCGTACGACCGAGTTCGTCGCGGGCTACGTGGCCAAGCACCGCGGGTTCGACATCGGCACCGAGCTGTTCGTCGCCCACTGCCCGGAGCGCATCGCCGCCGGCTGCTTCTTCGAGGAGATCGTCTCGCTGCCGTGCATCGTCGGCGGGGTGGGAGAGCGGTCCGGCGCCGTGGTCGGCGCGCTGTTCGAGGTCTTCGGCGCGCCGATCGTGCAGACCACGCCGGTCCAGGCCGAGCTCGCGAAGATCTGGACGAACATCCTGCGCTACGCCACGTTCGCGCTGCCCAACCTGCTGATGATGGACTGCGAGCAGTACGGCGCGAACGTGTTCGACGTCATCGAGCTGATCAACCACGACTACCCCCGCGGCGGGATGGCGCAGCCCGGGTTCACGGCGGGGACCTGCCTGCGCAAGGACTTCGCGTTCTCCGAGGAGCGCTCGCACGCCCCGGGCATGCTGCTCGCCGTCTCGCGGGTCAACGAGAGCGTCCCGCTGTTCCTCGTCGAGGGGCTCACGCGGCGCCTCGGCTCGCTGTCGGGCCGCAAGGTCGCCGTGCTGGGGCTCGCCTTCAAGTCGGGCACCGACGACGAGCGCGACTCGCTGGCCCACAAGCTCGTGCGCCTGCTCGAGCGCGAGCTGGCCGACGTCGCGATCCACGACCCGCACGTGCCGACGCCGACGCTCGAGCTCGACGAGGCCGTCGCGGGCGCGGACGCCGTCGTCGTGGCCACGAACCACCCCGGCTTCCGCACGCACGCCACGCTGCAGGCGATCACCGACGGGGCCGCCGTCGACGCGCTCGTCGTCGACCCCTGGAACTGCTGGGGCGCCGGGCAGGTCTTCGCCTACGCGCGCGAGCTCGCGGCGATGGCCCCGGCGGGGCTCAGCGACGCCCCGCTGAGCTGAGCGACGCTCGGCTGAGCTAGGTTCCCGGCCCTCATGTCCCGCGTCCTCGTCACGGGCGGTGCCGGCACGATCGGCGCCGCGGTCGTCCGCCGGCTGCTGTCGGACCCGCGCTTCGAGGTCCGCGTGTCCGACCAGCGCGCGGCGCCGGGCTGGATGCGCGAGGGCTGCGAGGTGCACACCGGCGACCTGCGCGAGCTCGACCAGGCGCGCGCGGCCACCCGCGGCTGCGAGGCGGTCATCCACCTCGCCGCGATCGTCGGCGGCATCGGGAACTTCCACAAGCTCCCCCACACGCTGACCGAGGTCAACAACGCGCTCTACAACGCCGTCGTGCGCGCCGCGCTCGAGGAGCAGGTCGAGCGCTTCGTCTACGTCTCGAGCTCGATGGTCTTCGAGCGCGCCACGGAGTACCCGACCACCGAGGAGCACATCTGGACCTGCCCGGTGCCGCGCTCGGCCTACGGGTTCTCCAAGCTCACCGGCGAGGTCTACGTGCGCGCCGCCCACGAGGAGCACGGCTTCCCGTACACGATCTGCCGCCCGTTCAACGCCTACGGGCCGGGCGAGATGCCGGAGGACGAGCCGGGGATCGCGCACATGGTCCCCGACGTGATCAAGAAGTGCCTGACCCTTCCGGAGGGCGCGCCGCTGCCGATCTTCGGCGACGGCACCCAGACGCGCACGCTGACCCACATCGACGACATCGCGGACGGCATCGTGACCGCGCTCGCCTCGCCGGCCGCGCTGCACGAGGACTTCAACGTGTCGGCCTCCGAGGAGCTGACCGTGGCCGAGATCGCGCGCGTCATCTGGACCGCCTGCGGCCGCGACCCCGGCGCGTTCGCCCTCGAGCACCTCCCGACCTACCCGGTGGATGTCGTGCGCCGCTGGCCCAGCGTGGAGAAGGCGCAGCGACTGCTCGGCTGGGAGGCGCGGATCGGCGTGCAGGACGGCGTCGCGGCCACGGTGGAGTGGCTCCGCGGGACCCTGCCGGCCTGAACCATAGTAGCACTTGATGTGCTACATTGTCGGCCATGGAACGCATCGGCGTCCGCGAACTGCGTCAGCACGCCAGCCGCTACCTCGACCGGGTCAAGGCCGGGCAGACCGTCGAGGTGACCGAGCGCGGACGGCTGGTGGCCCTCCTCGTGCCGCCCGCCCCGGGGACCGGCGCGAGAGAGCGACTGGTCGCCTCCGGCCGGCTTCTTCCGGCCACCCGCCCCCTGCACCTCCCTCCGCGCGCTCCGCTCCCGGCCGGGGCCCCGGACACGAGCACGGCGCTCGACGCGCTGCGCGAGGAGCGCACGTGATCTACCTCGACTCCTCGGCGTTGCTGAAGCTGGTGCTCGAGGAACACGAGAGCGCCGCCCTGGCCGACTGGCTGCAGAGGCGCGCAGGCACACCCGCGGTGAGCAGCGAACTGGCGAAGATCGAGGTGATCCGCGCCTGCCGTCGCGTGAACCCCGACGCGCTCGGCGCCGCCGGCTCGCTGCTCGCCGGGCTGGACCTGGTTCCCCTGGCCAGTGACGTGGTCGATGCGGCCGCGGAGATCGGGGATGCCATGCTGCGCAGCCTCGACGCGATCCACCTGGCCAGCGCCATTTCGATCCGTGCCGAGCTGTCCGCCTTCGTCGCCTATGACCAGCGCCTCGCCGATGCGGCGTCGGCCGCCGGCTTCGAGCTCGTCCGGCCGGGCGCGTGAGGATCTCGGCGCACGTGGACGAGCCGCGACGGCCGGCGGCCGAGCGGATCGCTCAGCCTGGATCCACCGATCGATCGTGGATGCGAGCCGTTCGGAGGCCAAGCCAGGTGGGATCGGGGCCGCATCCTCAGGGTGACCCCTTCGGAGCGGGCCCGATCCCGGATGGCGACGGCATTCCGGACGGGTCGCGCCGCGAGAATCGGTGGATCCAGGCTCAGTAGCCGTGCGAGGGCATGGGCGCCGGCGTGGCGGGCGCCGGCATGCTCGGCGCCGGCGTGCCGGGCCTCGGCGGGGTCACGGCCGGGTTCTTCGCGGGCACCACGAAGAAGCCCTGGAAGTCCTGGCCCTTGACGTCGCCGCGCCGGTGGTCGCCGTCGACCGTGTAGAGCGGCTTCCCGCCCGCCGCGACCTGGAGCTTCCCGTCCGGGCGGCGCACGATCGACAGGCGGAC